>JACCTS010000104.1 GCA_013812245.1 Rubrobacter sp. | reverse complement strand
ACGTGAAGAGGACTTTCTCGCGGCTGAGGTCGGCCTCAGGGATCACACGGTTCGTCTCTTCTATAAGGTAATCTATCTCGTCTTCACCGGCGGAGACGTAGTCGAGGTCTCCGTCGTAGCGGAAGTCGGTAGTGCCGATCAGGTATCGGCCGTTCCACGGGACTATGAAGTATGGCCGTCCGTCGCCCCTGGCCTCGACGTAGAGGGCTGTCTGCGGTGCACCGGGAAATGCGTCCACGATCAGGTGGCTGCCTTTGGTGCCCCCGATCATACGCTCCTCCGTATGGCCTTCGAGCCCGCCGAGTACCTCGTCTACCCACGGGCCTGCGACGTTGACGGTGACAGGAGCCTGCGCGGAGTATTTCTCGCCATCGAGCATGTCGGTGAACTCCACGCCGGTGACGCGCCCGTTCTCGGTGGTGAGGCGGTCGGCCCTTGCGTAGTTGAGCACGATGGCGCCGTGGTCGTGGGCGGAGACGGCGCTCTCGACGGCGATGCGCTCGGCGTATTCAGCCTGCCCGTCGTAATAGAAGGCCGCGCCCTTCAGGCCATCCGGGCTCAGGCTCGGGTACCGCTCCAGCGTCTGGGAGGCAGAGTACATCTTGTGGTTTCCGACGCCCTTGTCGAAGGAGAGCATGTCGTAGAAGAACATGCCGAGCTGTATCAGGAGCTTCCCGTGCTCCATGTAATCGTAGACGGGGACCAGGAAACCCAGTGGCCGGACCAGATGCGGGGCAATGTGGAAGAGGCGCTCGCGGTCGTGGAGGGACTCGCGCACCAGGGGGAACTCATAGTACTGGAGGTAACGGAGGCCGCCGTGGATCAGGCGCGTCGCCCACTGCGTCGTCCCGCTGGAGATGTCTCCCTTGTCCAGAAGCAAGACCTTCAGGCCGCGCATCACGGCGTCGCGGGCGATCCCGGTTCCGTTGATTCCGGCCCCGATCACGATCACGTCGAACGGATAATCTCGGATGTCCTGCGGTACTCGGCTGGTCATGGCGTTCCTTCTTTCTACGGCTGCGGGTTTACTTCATCGAGACGTGCTTTGATGCTGGAGAGTTCCTGGAGGATTAGCCGGTCGGTGGCGGAGAGTCCCTTGACGTTCTGGAGCAGGCCCTCCACGTCCTCCTCCACCTCCTCCACGTCTTCCTCGACCTCTTCGATGTCTTCCTCCAGTTCATCGATGTCTTCGCCGAGCAGCAGTTGCTGGGCGAAGGCGGCGACGCCACCGATGAGCATGGCGAGGATCACGTTCCCCGTCCACTGGATGACCATAGAGAGAACCTTGCCCTGGGGGGTCTGCGCCGAAACATCCCCGTAGCCCACGGTATTGATGGTCGTGTTGGCCCAGTAGATGCCATCGAGGATGCTCACACCCTCAAAGCGTGCAAACGCCAGCCCCCCGCCGAAGACCCCGATAAAGGCAAGGACTATCGCATAGGGCAACAACGTGATATTGACGAAGCGTCCGAGCAAGGCCGGCAGCATGTCTATGAGGCGGAGGAGCCGCAGAACCCACAGGGCCTGGAAGACGCCGGGCAGAAGCGGGATGGTCAGGACGAGGACCGCGAGATCCAACTTATTGTTGCGGAAGTACTCCCGGTTGTCCGGCGCGAGCCAGAGCATGTAGAAGAACTCGAAGAGGAACCACCCGTAGATGAGCCAGTTGAGCGAGTAACTCAAGATCCGGAGCACGCCCTGTGGATCGGAGAAATGCAATAGAAGCGCGGGAATAACCAGAAGGACCACGGCAACCGTCGGCCCGTCGAGCCTGCGGGCGCGGGCCGCCTGTTCTTCGGTCATGCCGGGCACGACGTGGGTGGATCTTCCGAAATCCGCGCTCTTCGTGGAACGGGCGGTCATCGTCTCCTCCTCCATGCGGCTACGTTGCGTTGTTACGCGTCCATGCCTCTTCAGGTTTCGCCGTGCAGCTTGGACTCGGTGCGGGATTCCAGCGCGGCCGACTCACACTCCGCGGCGTCCGCGCCGGCCTGGGCGAGTACCCCTGCGGCGAACGCGCCCTCCACGAATGGCGTGTCCACTATCCTGACCCTCTCCCTCAGTTCCGGAGTAAGCATCTCCACCACGGTCTCGGCGGAAAGCACGGCGCTCCCGATGTCCACGAACACGAGCACTTCGTCGGCTTGCATCCCCTCGATGGCAGCCTGTATGCCCTCCGGGTCGGTTCCCAGAGAGCCATCCGAGTCGCCCCCAACCGGCGCGACCTCGACCTCCCCCGCCATCTGGCGCACCAGCGTCGCGGTTCCTTCGGCTATCTCCGCGCTGTGCGAGACGAGCACGAGCCCGACCACTACGAGCCTCCCGAAGAAGATTCCAGAGTCCTGGCCGCAGCGTCGAGGAGCAGGTACGTGGAGGCCGCGCCGGGGTCCTTGTGGCCGGCGGCGCGCTCGCCCATGTAGCTCGCCCTCCCCCGCCTCGCAGTGAGCGGCACCGTCGCCTCGGCCCCCTCGGCCGCCGCATCAGCCGCCGCCCGGAAGACCGCCCCGACGTTGCTACCCGAGCCGGCGGCTTCTTTCGCGGCCTCCGAGGCGGGCGACATGGCGTCCACCATTGTCTTGTCCCCCGCTTCGGCCTTGCCGCGTTGCTTCACCCCGGCCAGCGCCTCCTCCAGGGCGTCGGCCACGTCCTCCGCCGAGACATCCTCCTTGCCCGCGAGTGCCGAGGAGGCACGCAGGAAGGCCGTCCCGTAGAGCGGGCCGGCGGCGCCGCCGACCTTTCCGATCAAGGCCATCGAGACCGCCTTGAGGGCATCGGAGGGCGAAGCAGGGTCCGTGTTTTCCAGGCGTTCGAGGGCGGCCTGGAAGCCGCGGTGCATGTTGGTGCCGTGGTCTCCGTCCCCGATCTCCGAGTCCAGACGGGTCAACGACCGCCGATGCTCTTCCATCGCGGCGGCCATCTCCTTTATGATGGATATGGTGGCTTGCGTGCTATCCAAGGTTCACCTTCCTTGCTCGACGAGCCCCTCGCTTCCCATGTTCGAGGCTCAGGTTACATCCGTCCCCGACGCTCGCGCAATATCCTTGCTCCGATAGTACTCCAACCAGTCGAACTGGTTTGACAGCGTCGCGGCGGGAGGAATATATTTCTGTTGGAAGTATGATAGTGGTCGGCCTCGCGGTGCGCCGCTATCTCGTCAGGGGCCTGACCCTCGGCGCCGTCACAGGCGAGTAAGTACCGCACTACAAAGGAGCTTCTATGCAAAATAGGGCAGCGGTAATGCACGGTACTCACGACGTGAGGATGGAAGACCGTCCTGTTCCCGAACCGGGACCACGGGAGGTTCTCGTCGAGATCAAAGCGGTCGGGGTGTGCGGTTCGGACGTTCACTATTACGAAGAAGGCCGCATCGGCTCCTTCGTGGTCGAGAAACCTCTGATCCTGGGCCACGAGTCCATGGGGACCGTAGTGGCCCTCGGGGACGGTGCGACGAAGCACGAAACCGGAGACCGGGTGACGCTGGAGCCCGGTATCCCGGACGGGACGTGCTGCGAGTGCCGCGCCGGGCGCTATAACCTGTGCCCCAACGTCCGGTTCTTCGCCACGCCGCCTATAGACGGCACGTTCGCCAACTATGTGACGGTCCACGAGGACTTCGCTTTTTCGCTGCCGGATGAACTATCGGACAACGCCGGCGCGCTGATGGAGCCGCTCTCGGTAGGCATCTGGGCCAACCGGAAGGCGGGCACCCGGGCCGGGGATCGGGTACTCATCACCGGCTCAGAAACTGTCTGAAAAGCCTCAAGAGCGAGCCAAACGTCTCACCATCAGGCGCGTCATCGCCAAGTACATGAACGCCTCGCCGCTCTCGGGCACCCGCTCGTAGTCCTTGCTCATCCTGCGGT
>JACCTS010000103.1 GCA_013812245.1 Rubrobacter sp. | reverse complement strand
ACCTCGATGGCGGTCTCCGAAGGCGGGGAGGTCGTGGGTTCCGTGAGCGGCGGTTGCGTTGAGCCCGCCGTGTTCGAGGAGGCGATGCAGGCCATAGAGACGGGCAGACCTAAGCTGCTCACCTACGGTATCTCCGACGAAGAAGCGTTCGGGGTAGGCCTGACTTGCGGTGGGATCATCCACATCTTCGTCGAGAAAGTGGAATGGTAATGAGCATCCTCTCCCGCTGGCATGCCGCTCTTGAGGAGCAATCGCCGGTTGCGATGGCGACGGTGATCGAAGGTCCTGGCCTGGGGGGCAAGATCCTGGTGACGCCCGAGGATCACGAGGGCTCCTCCGGCAACAGAGAACTGGACAAGGCCGTGGTCGAGGCGGCCCGAGGCCTGCTGGAAGGTGGAAGGATCGAGACGCGACACTTCGGTCCCAGGGGACAGCGCCGCATGGAGGACGTGGCGGTCTTCATCCAGTCCTTCGCCCCGCCGCCGAAGATGTACGTGTTCGGGGCCATAGACTTCGCGAGCGCCGTTGCCCGCCTCGGTAAGTTCATGGGCTACCGCGTCATAGTCTGCGACGCCCGGCCCGTCTTCGCGACCCGCGAGCGGTTCCCGAGCGCCGACGAGGTCGTGGTCGCGTGGCCTGACGAGTTCCTGAAGACGGCTGAAGTGGACCGGCGCAGCGTCATCTGCGTCCTCACCCACGACCCGAAGTTCGACGTTCCGGTGTTGAAAGAAGCCCTTGCCACCCAGGCTGGTTACATCGGGGCGATGGGGAGCCGCCGCACCCACGACAATCGCACGGCGCGCCTGAAAGAAGAAGGCGTAACCGACGAGGATCTTTCGCGTATCTCAAGCCCCATCGGGCTGGACATCGGGGCGCGCACGCCGGAGGAGACGGCTCTGGCGATAGCAGGAGAGATCATCGCGCTCAGGACCGGGCATCCGGGGGGACGGCTCGCCGGGCGCTCGGGGGCGATCCACGCTCCCGAGCCCGATACGGTCAGTTCAGCCGACGCGAAGTAGAGAGAGTCCGTAACCCTTTCCGATAGCGGAGTTCATGTCAAAAGGAGCCGCCGGGCTTCGCGTCGTCCGCCTCGGACAGTGTGATCTCCACCTCACAGTCGCCGGAAGCCACCGGCAACTCCATCTGTCCCCTGGATAGTTTCAGATCGAATTGCCTGGTCTCGCCGCCCTGGCGTACGTGCACGAGACCGGCGAGACCCTCGGAGTCTCCCTCGGGCGTGACCCTGTGCGCCCAGACCTTTAGGGATGTTGCGTTCCCACCACGTTCGGGCCAGAAGGTCGCTCGCCGCAGCGAGAGGAAATCTGGGATGTCGCCGGTGGCGGCTTCGTAGCGTTGTTCTCCCTCTGAGTATGTCAGTTTCACGTCCGCCACAGCGGGACGACCGGCTGTGGTGATCGAGAAAAAGGCCCGTTCACCATCATCTCCCTCTTCCTCACGCAGCTCGACGGTCGTGCTACGGGCGAAGGCCCTGCGCATGGCGATAGTCATTACGATGACCAACACGCTTGTCGCAATGGCGATGACGCGTGGCAGCGGGTCGGTCCAGATCACCCACCCGTGCATGAGAATGCTAACAAGGAACAGGGCGTAGATACCCGTCAGGAGCACCGGGTTGCCCAGAAAGCGGTAGACAGCGGTCGGGACCCGCTCGCCCTTGCGGCGGCTCACGAACAGCAGCAACACTGGGAAGATGCCGCCAAGGAGCGGGACGATGATCACCCCGATAAAACTCAGCAGCCCCGTGAAAGATCCGGAGCCTGTCAGCAACAGCCACTCGGCCATCAGAAAGGCTGCCACAACGGGGCTAATTCCTAGAAGAAAGTTCCCGTACTTGCTGGATGAGATCCGCCGTAAAAGCATGGAGATGCCAGAGACTCGGCACGAACGCGATGTTTCAGCGGTATCCGGCGAGTCATTCTCCTCTCTCAAGGCTTGCCAGAGTTGCTCGGCTCCCCGGCGCCCGCGTCTCGTAGCCAGGCGGGCTTCGTACCTCGACTCTCCTTCGTGGCTCGCCCGCTCCGAGACGAAGCCTCTCTCGACGAGATCCTGCAAGAGCGATCGTGTTTCACTCTCGCCCTGCTCCGTATACCCCGCCGCTTCGGCGACGCTCACCGTACCCTGACGCACCATCCATCCGATCAGCCCGGCTTGAGACTCGGAGAGTTCGAAGATACCGGACATATCCAGGCCGGAGGTGTCGCGGGCACCCTCGTACACGGGGCGCATCGAAGAGGTCACCTGAACCCGCACGCGCTGCTGGTCGGCGTCCATGATCTCCAGAGACAGGTGACCTTTGTGGTCCCGCAGTCCAGGGAGCCTGTCGAGGAGGTTCGGATCTCCGTTCTCCCCCAGAACATCCCAACCACCGGTCGTTGCGTCCGCCTCTACGCGGCGCAGGTTGCCATCCAGCTCGGCGTCCACACGGAAGCGTGGCTTTCCACCGCTCAGAAACTGTCTGAAAAGCCTCAAGAGCGAGCCAAACGTCTCACCATCAGGCGCGTCATCGCCAAGTACATGAACGCCTCGCCGCTCTCGGGCACCCGCTCGTAGTCCTTGCTCATCCTGCGGT
>JACCTS010000101.1 GCA_013812245.1 Rubrobacter sp. | reverse complement strand
GCGGTGGACGCTGCGGCGGAGCACGGCATCACCGTACTCGTGGAGGCGGTCAACACCTTCGAGAACGGGCCGTACCTGCTGTGGACCACGGAGCAGGCCGTGGAGTTCGTGAAAAGTGTCGAGCGGGCCGTGCGGATACAGCACGACTTCTACCACATGCAGCGCATGGAGGGGAACCTGGTAGCGAACCTGCGCGAGCACTTCGGTTGGGTCGGACACATCCAGATCGCCGACTCACCGGGGCGCGGGGAGCCGGGGACCGGGGAGATCCACCACCCCTTCGTCCTCGGAGAGTTGGAAAAGCTCGGCTACGAAGGCTACGTCGGCCTGGAATACAACCCCACCACGGAGACGACCGAGGAGAGCCTCGGCTGGCTACCGAAAGAGCTACGCGGCAAGGATGTGTCCGTCGCGGACCTGAAGCTATAGGGAGGAAGCATGGCTGAGAAGGTAGGCTTTATCGGGCTCGGGATCATGGGCAAGCCAATGGCAAAGAATCTGATGGACGCAGGCTACGAACTGGTCGTCCAAAACCGCAGTCCAGAGAAGGCAGAGGAACTCGCGAACGAGGGCAACGCCACCACCGCCGGGAGCCCGAGGGAGGTGGCGGAGGCGTGCGACATCGTCATCCTGATGCTCCCCGACTCCCCGGATGTAGAGGCGGTTGTGGCAGGCGAGGACGGCGTCCTCGAAGGCATCCAAGACGGCGCGCTCTTGGTGGACATGAGCACCATCTCGCCGGTGGTGACGAAGGAGCTTGCGGAGAAGGTCGGGGAGCGAGGAGCCTCGATGCTGGACGCACCTGTCTCCGGTGGAGACGTGGGGGCCATAAACGGGGAGCTCTCGATCATGGTCGGCGGTAGTGAAGAGGACTTCGAGCGGGCGCGTCCGTTGTTCGACGTGATGGGGAAGGTGGCGACGCACGTGGGGCCTGTGGGAGCGGGGCAGGTTGTGAAGGCTTGCAACCAGATCGTGGTGGCCCTGAACATCGAGGCGGTTTCGGAGGCGCTGGTGCTCGGGTCGAAGGCCGGCGTCGCGCCGGAGAAGGTGGTCGAGGCGCTCTCCGGGGGGCTGGCCGGCAGCGCGGTAATGGAGGCCAAGAAGGAGAAGTTCTTCGCCCATGACTTCGAGCCGGGTTTCAGTATAGAATTGCACCACAAGGATCTGGGTATAGCCCTTGCGGCTGGCAGAGAGTACGGGGTGGCCCTGCCGGTCACGGCCATCGTGGACCAGATGCTCGAAGCGTCGAAGGCCAGGGGCCGGGGCGACAGGGACCACTCGGCGCTTCTCACCCTGCTGGAAGAGGCCGCGCAACACGAGATAGGGGAGGGAGGCTGAGGCTTCCCGCCGAAGGAGGACACACATGGAGCGTAGCCGGCTCATACGGGCTATGGAAGGCATCCTGGGCGCCGAAGGCGTGATCCACGAGCACGAGCAACTACGCACCTACGAGTGCGACGGCCTGATGAACTACCGCGTCATCCCGGACCTCGTCGTCCTCCCGGAGACCGGCGAGCACGTCCAGAGGATCGTCAGGCTCTGCTACGACGAGGGGATTCCCTTCGTGGCGAGGGGCTCGGGGACCGGGCTCTCCGGCGGGGCGTTGCCTGTAAAATCCGGGGTGCTGATCGTGCTTACCAGGGTGCGCAAGATCCTGGAAGTGGACATCCCCAACCAGCGGATAGTCGTGGAGCCGGGCGTGGTCAACATATGGGTCAGCCAGGAGGTGGCGGACGAGGGCTACTACTACGCCCCCGACCCGGCCAGCCAGATCGTCTCCTCCATCGGCGGGAACCTGGCCGAAAATAGCGGCGGCGTCCACTGTCTGAAGTACGGGTTTACGACGAATCATGTGATGGGCGCGGAAGTCGTGCTGCCGGACGGATCGGTGACGCACCTCGGCGGCGGCCGGACGCCCGACGCTCCGGGCTATGACCTGCTCGGGGCTTTCGTCGGTTCCGAGGGGACGCTCGGGATAGCCACCAGGATCACACTGCGCCTCGTCCGCACCCCCGAGTCCGTCCAGACGCTCCTCGCCGCCTTCGAGGACACGGAAGGCGCTGGCGGAGCGGTCTCGGGGATCATCGGCGAAGGCATAATCCCGGCAGCCATCGAGATGATGGACCAACTGACGATAGAGGCCGTCGAGGCCGCCGTTCATCCCGGACTGCCTGACGCCGGAGCCGTGCTCGTCATCGAGCTGGATGGACCTGAAGCTGAGGTCGAGGAACAGTTCGGGCGTGTGATGGAGATCTGCGAAGAGAACGAGGCCACCGAGATCCGGGTGGCCGAGGACGACGCCGAGCGCGCCCTGTTCTGGAAGGCCCGCAAGGCCGCCTTCGGGGCGATGGGACGCATCTCCAACGACTACTACGTGCAGGACGGCGTGATCCCACGCACCGAGCTGCCGTCCGTTCTGAAGCGCATCTCCGAACTGAGCGAGGAATACAAGCTCAGGGTCGCCAACGTCTTCCACGCCGGGGACGGGAACCTGCATCCCCTGGTTCTATACAACAACGCTACGGAGGGTGAAGCCGAGCGGGCGGAGGAGCTTGCGGGTGAGATCGTGTTCGCGTGCCTGGACCACGGCGGCTCGCTCACCGGCGAACACGGCATCGGCCACGATAAGAAGAAGTACATGCCGAAGATGTTCACCGATGACGACATGAACGTAATGCAGCTACTCCGTTGCGCGTTCGATCCGCACCAGATCTCGAACCCCGGCAAGATCTTCCCTACCCCACGCTTATGCGGTGAACGACCAGGCCCGTTCCACATGCACCCCTTGCAGAAGGCCGGAATCGTGGAGCAGTTCTGATGCAGACGCAGAAGGGAACCATCGAGGATATTCGAGAGATAGTCGGCCTGGACAACGTTCACAAGGCCACGTCCGAGGACGCCATCGAAGGTATCGAGCCTTCCCTGGTGGTCGAGCCCGGCTCGGTAGAGGAGATCAGCGCCGTCATGAAGCTCGCCTCCCGCGAGAACCTCGCTGTCTCCCCACGCGGCGGCGGCACCAAGATCCACATTGGCGACCCTCCGCATCGGCTCGATCTCATCCTGAGCACAGCCCGCATGAACGAGATAATGGAGCACACGCCCGGCGACCAGATAGTCCGGGTCGAGGCCGGGGTCAAACTGGAGGACTTGCAGGAGCACATCTCCGGCTCGGACCAGATACTCGCCATCGACCCGCCCGAGAGCGGGGCGACGCTCGGGGGGATCATCGCCGCCAACTCTTCGGGCCCGAGACGCTACAAGTACGGCACCATCCGAGATCTGATCATCGGCATAACCGTCGTCCTGCACGATGGCACGGTCGCCAAGGCCGGAGGCAAGGTTGTCAAGAACGTCGCCGGCTATGACTTGTCGAAACTGTTCACCGGCTCCCTCGGCACCCTGGGCGTAATCGCGACCGCCAACTTTCGCCTCCATCCGCGCCCCGAGGCCGCCCGCACCGTGGCCGTCAGCGTGGCCGATCCGGAGCAGGCGCAGCAGGCCGCACAGTCTATAGTTCATTCACAGGTCGAGGCCACGGCGATAGAGCTGCACTACGGGGAAGACGAGAAGCTGTTGGCGGTTCTCCTGGAGAGCATCCCCGGTGGTATAGACGCCAAGACGGAGGTCGCCACTTTCCTCCTCAAGCAGTTCGGGGAGGTAAGGACGCTCTCGGATGAGGAGGCGGACCATCTCGGTCCCCTCACGCCGCCTGCGGTCGCGGATGAGATCGTACTGAAAATCGGGGCTCCGCCGGTCGAACTGGCCGCCGTGCTCGATTCCGCCGTCGGAGCCGCGGAGCGCTGGGACATGCCGCACCC
>JACCTS010000090.1 GCA_013812245.1 Rubrobacter sp. | reverse complement strand
CGCGGCTTCCTCTCGGCGCTGACTGCCGGGGGCCTCCCACACTCGTACTGGCATCCGGGGGATCTCGTGTGGACCCTGTTTCAGAACACACGCTGCGGCCCGGCTCTACGGGTCGGCTAGCTTCGAGATCGTGGATCGGGAGTACCTGTACGGCCGCAAGCTGGAGGGTTTCTCCCAGGTGCGGATTTGCAAAGACTGCGCTCGCCGCGAAGCGCGTCACGGCTTCACGGGTCCGAGTCAGATCCGGCCGCTTCTGCGGCTAACCGCCTCGGTTGTAGCTCACCAGCTCCGCACGGCCGCCGTCGCCGTCGGTGTGCACGCTCAACACCGGGCCGACGTTCGGGGCGTAGAACTTCAGCTCCTGGGCTTTCGGCTCCGTAGGCACCAGGTCACGCGTCATCAGGACGTCTTTATCGAAGAACCCGAACGGCACCTGGACCTGCTCGTCGCCGACCGTGACGACCGCGCCTTTGTCCTCGGCCTCGCCCTTGTAGTACTCCTGCCGGTAGGAGAGGCCGGGCTCGGGGTTGGCCGGCAGGGCGATCCCGGGCTGCGCCCCGTCGACGCCGGCTTCGAAGGAACCCGACCTCGTTGTCACCTTGCCGTTCTTGTACTCGGCCGTGACCTCGCCGAGGTACCAGATGTTCCCGGCCTTGTCCTGGGCGTACCAGTCGTCGGTCTGCTCCGTAATCTTGCCGTTTTCGGTGGCCGTGTCGCGGACCACGCGGGCCTCGATCCCGTTAGCGATCATCTTCGTCTTGTGGGTGACCTCTACGACGACCTTCTGGTGCGTGCCCTTCGTGTCCGTTTCGCTGTAGACCCACTTGCTGCCGGGGGCCATCGGCCAGTAGGGGTTGTCTATCCGGGTGGTGAACTCCGCCGGATCGAGCTTCACGGCCTCGCTCCCCTGGGGCAGGTCTCCCTGACCCGCCGATGCCGCGGCGGACGATGAGCCAGAGCCGGACGCGCTCGACGATTCAGACGCGCCCGATGCGCTAGACGACGCACCGGAGTTCTCGCCGTTCCCGGCCGCCGCATTGGGTCCGCAGGCGCTGGTCAACAGCGCCACCGACAACCCGACACCAACGAGGCCCATTATTGTCGAACGGTGCCGTAGAAGTTTTGGTGCCGTTTCTTGTCGGCGGCGCATCTATCCCTCCTGTACCCGGAGTCTTGTACCGGGATCAGTCGTCGTTGGGACCGTCCTGATTGTCCGGCCCGTCCTGGCCGTTGGAGTCTTCGTGATCCGCCTTTGTGACAAGCAGGTTGAAGTTCTTGTCGAGGTGGACATCTACCTGGCTACCGTCGTCACTGGTGACTTCGATCTCGTAGTAGCCTTCCTCGTCCTGGACCTCCGTACCGGTCACGCGGCCACCGTTGGTGTGGTCGAGCGCGATGCTCTTCGCCTTCTCAATGTCTGGTCCCGTGGCCTGATGCCCGGTATCACCACCCGTGGCCTGCTCCGCGGCATCGTCACCATTGGCCTGCCCTTCGGAGTTATCGCCGGTGGCGTAGGCGATTCCGGCGCTACCGACGCCGAAGACCAGGATGGCGGCCGCCACGCTGGCGATGAGCTTCTTCCTGTTCATCTTCTCTCCTTTCTGTTGGTGTGTAGAAGAGTATTCCACGGGAGCTTGAGAGGATGCTGAGAGCCGCCTTAGAGTTTTCTTAGAATCGTCTTGGTTATGGTAAATCGATCAGGAGCTGGGCCGCCTGGGAAGGATCAACGTGAACGTCGAACCCTCGCCGGGGATGCTCTTCGCCCGTATCTCGCCGCCGTGGGACTCGGCGATCTGGCGCGCAATGGACAGCCCCAGGCCGGCGCCGCCGTCGGTGCGGGATGGGTCTGCGCGGTGAAAGCGTTCGAAGATGAGGGGTAGCTGGCCTTCGGATATGCCGACGCCCGTATCCGAGACATCGAGCATGGCCCGGCCGTCCTCCTCGCGCAGCCCGATCACGACGCTGCCGCCTTCCTGCGTGTACTTCACGGCGTTATCCAGGAGTATGGAGGCGGCCCGGAGAACGAGTTCCCTGTCGAATACGGCCTCTATCCCGCGTTCCGGGGACAGGTACTCTACGGACACCTTCCCGTTCGCGGCAGCTCTCGCGGCCCGCGCCGCCTCTTTGGCGACGGCGCCCAGGTCGTGGCTTTCAACCTCCAGTCCGCTGCCCTCGTCGCCCCGGGCCAGGGCCAGGAGCGCCTCGATGAGGTTCCGCATCCTCCCGGTCTCCCGCCTGATGGCGCCGACGCTCCGTTTCGTCCTCTCGGGATCCTCCTCGATGGCCCACTCGTCCAGCATCCTGGCGTGGCCGCTTATGGAGGTGAGCGGCGTGCGAAGCTCGTGGCTGGCGTCGGCGGCGAAGCGCCGCTGGCGCTCCAGGGCTTCCTCCCTGCGGGCGAAGGCGGCTTCGAGGCGTGAGAGAAGGCCGTTTATCGCGATGGTCAGACGGCCGATCTCATCTCCCGCGTTCGCCACGGGCAACCGCTTCGAGAGGTCATCTTCGCCCATATCCTCGGCGGCCCTCGAAACTGCCTCCACGGGCTTGAGGGCCGCTCCCGCCAGAAAGTAAGCTCCGACGATGGACAGGAGCAGGGCCGCGCCGATGCCGGCCGCCAGCACGGTCCCGAAGACCCCGAGGCTCTCTTCCGCGGGCTCGTAAGACTTGCCGGCGACGACCACCCTCGCCGGATCTTCCGGCGGGCCCACCGGCACGGCGTAGACGAAGTAAGTGTCACCCGAGATCTCGGCCGTCCCTAAAGCATCCTCCCCCGTGTCGAGCGCCCTCTGCCACACAGCGCCGGTCTCGGCCCCGGCCGGGACGCGCACCTTCCGAAGAACTTCGCCGTCAGGACCCCGGACGATCACGAAGGTTCCGTCGAAGACGAATCCCCCCTCATCGTTCACATCGTCCAGACCATCACCGCTCTCGACGATCCGGGCTACCGCGTGGGCCCGGCTTCGTGCGGTGTCCTTGATGTCCCCGAGCAACGCGCTCCTGCTCAGGAAGTAGAGCGTGAGGCCGAGCAGGATCAGGATGGCCCCTATCACCAGGGCGATGAAAAGGGTGAGACGCCAGCGGATCGGCAAGGCTACCCTCTCAGGGCGTATCCCGCGCCCCTGATGGTGTGGATCAACTTCTGCTCCCCCGGCGCGTCCACCTTCTTCCTGAGATACGCGATGTATACCTCCACGACGTTGGCGGTGACGCCGAACTCCTGATCCCAAACCCTGCTGAGGAGGAATTCCCGCGAGAGGACCCTGCGGGGGTTGCGGGCCATGAACTCGAGCAACTCGTACTCGCGGGCCGTGAGCGATATCTCCCGCCCGCCACGTCTCACCTCGCGCGTCGCGGTGTTCACCTCAAGATCCGCAACCTTCAGAACCTCCTCGCCCTCCACCCGCCGCAACAGGGCCCGCATCCTGGCGAGAAGCTCCTCGATCTCGAACGGCTTGGTCACGTAGTCGTCGGCCCCGAGATCCAGGCTGTGCACCTTGTCGAGTGTGGTGTCGCGGGCGGTGAGCATGATGACCGGCGTCCGGCTTCCCTCGCGCCTGAGCCTCTTCAGTACGCTAACCCCATCAAGCTTCGGCAGCATGATGTCCAGAACGATCATCTCGGGTTCGAAGTCCCTGGCATCTTCCAGGGCGGAGATCCCATCGTAGGCGCACCTGACGCTGAAGCCGAGGCGCTCCAGCTCGGGCTCGACGAAGCCGGCGATGGAACGGTCATCCTCCACAAGCAATACGCGCGTTCCCGCTCTCATCTTTTCCTCACTGCCCCCATGCCAGCATTCTATCCTCACACCTCTCCACGAATGTGTTACGTCGGGACTTCACCAACCAGCATAAGGCCCGTTTCTGAGAACGGGATTAGAGCCAGGGTCTGTTGCGCTGACCACCGCGATCAAGATACGAAACTTCTACTAAGAAGAGGGCGGGCGCGTTTTCGCACCCGCCCTCCGAGGGCTGCTGATACCTGAAACCCTCTGCCTACGGAAGCACCACCACCGCGTCGCCGATGGGACGCTCGCCGGTGGTCGCGTCGGAGGGGCGCGTGACGAGCCTCGTGCCGAGCGTCATGGTCGTCGAGCCGCCGCCGTCGAGGTTGACGGCCTCTTCGGCGCCGAGTGAGTCCATGATACCGGCCTCCTCCTCGAAGCTGGCGCCGACGCTGTATCCTGGCGCGCGCCCGTCCACGGCGACCAGCAGAAGATCTCCACCCGGCGTGACGCCCGCTATGGTGCGAGGGTTGCGGCGCTCGCCGAAACGGTAGTAGAACTCCGGGTCTTCGGGGTAGACGAAGCCCTCGGTGAACGCGGTGATCTCCTCGCTCCCGTTCTCTACCAACCGCGGACCGCCGTTCACGGCGCCCGTCCCATTATCGAGAACCGCTCCATCGCCTGAGACGTTCTCGGTGATGCGGACGGTATCGCCCGGTTGGGCGTGGGCGCGCAGCCAGTCTGCTCCCTCGCCGGTGCCGGAGAGCACGGAGCCATCCGGTGGGATGAGGCCGCCGCGTCCCTCGCGCAGCGCGGTCACACGGCCTGAGGAGTCGAGGACGGCTTCGGCGCCTTCGCCGGGTTCGGTGGAAGCCCCGAAGATGGGCGTAAACTGGATCAACTCGCTTTCGTCCGTACATGTGAAGTCGTGTTTGGGATCCTCGGTCGGCACGTCGCCGCCCTCGCCGCCACAGGCCCGAATCAGGCCGGGCTTCCGGTTCTTGCCGTCCACGACGCGCTCCGCGCCGTCCGAGGACGTGGCCGAGATGGTGTCCGAGAGCGCGGCCACGTCAGCCCCTTCGCCGTCGCCTTCGGGGAGGACGAGGCTCGTGCGGCCGTCCACCGCCTCGCTGACGAGGTCGCCATCGAGCACGGAGATGCCGGCGAGATCCCCCGGCGTCCCGTCGGCCGCCCCGATCACGAAGTACCCGCCGTTTATGGCAGCAAGAGAGCCCGTGCGAGTGGATATAGAGGTCAGAAGCTCCCGTTCCGGCACGATCTCCGTCGCCAGCTCCGGCTCCAGCGTGCCGTCGTAGCGATCCGGGTCCACCCGAAGGACGTGGACGACCCACGGGCCCGTGGTATTCTCGCCGTCCTCGCCGGTGTAGATGGTGCGAAGTCCCGTGTAGCCTTTCGCGGTAAGCTCGGCGCGGAGGGCGTCGGCCCCGGCCTGGGTGGCGAAGGAACCCACGCGGACGAGGTATCCCAGAGGCCCGCCTTGCGGATCATCCGGGGCGCGGTCCTCCACTTCCACTATCTCGGGGTCGTAGCCGTCGGCCTCCAGCCGGGCGGCTACCTCCTCGGCGGAAGCGCGGTCGGCCTCGAATGCCACGTCTACTGTGTAGGAGTCCTTCTTCGACTGACGGCCACGCTCTATCTTCGTATAGGTGACGCCGGGCGCGATCTGCTGCGTGGTCCGGGTCTCTTTAAGTCCGAGGCCACCAAGCGGCAACTCGCCCATGTAGGCGTTGTGGTTCGGCGCGGCGGTCGCGGATTCCGGCGCGAGGCTCAACGTGAGGCCAACCGCACCAAGCATCAGCGCGGCCAGGACGCAGAGTACGCTCTTGCTGAAGTTCATCTTTCTCCCATCCTCGCCCTACGGAGCGACGTTTTCCGCGACGATCTCCGGTTGGAAAGAGAAGACCTCATCGTCGCGGGTGTTCACGGTGGCCCGGACCCAGTGTACGCCAGCGTCGCCAAAGATCTCAACCCGCGTAAAATTAAGGACGCGGTTCTCGTCACTGCCTTCTTCAGTATACAAGGGCTTGTCCACACGGAAGTAGCGGATGTCGCCGTGTACGAGGGCGTCCGGCTTCCCGAAGGCGATGGTCTCGCGCCCGAGAACATCCCTGAACTCGGCGAAGCCGGATGGTTCGGAGGTGTCTCCTTCAAAGATGTTCGCCTGGATCACGAGCATCACAGCCTTGCTGTCCCACCTCTCGGTCACCCTGAAGGTCTTCGCCAGCCACTTCAGGTTTGCGGCGTTGCGGGCCTCGTACTCAGCCTCGTTGCCGATCTGGGGTGCCGCCGCGGTCAGACGGTTGTTGTTGAAGCCGACGACATGCAGGGTCGCGAAGGTCACGCCGCCGTAGCGCCAGCGGGCGTTCTCCGGGTAATCCTCGCTCTGGCGATTGAGCGGTATTTCTTCGCGGCCCAGAGAATTATCGTCTGCAAAGTACGTCTCCCGCACGAGCGCCAGGCGATTCAGAGGGTCCGCCTCTTCGGGCGTGGGATCTGGTTCGCGGTGACAATCCGTCCACTCGCTGTCGTCGGGCGTGTAGACGAACGGGGTCTTCGAACTCTCGAACCGCCTATACTCTCCTGTATACATCGTCGGTGCAGGCGGTGGACCCGCTCTTGATGTCGCCGTCGTGGGTGACGAGGACGAGGTTCTCGCTGTTCAACTCGTCGAGCAGGTTCTCGGCCTCTTGCTGCTGCTCCGGCGCGTAGGGGAAGTCCCCGATCAGCCCGACCGACGTCGAACTTCCTGACACCAGTCCCAGAAGCCGGCCAGGATCAACAGGACGGCAGACACCAGAGCAACGAGCGTGGCCACGAAGAGCGCGGCTGGCTGGAATGTTTTTTGCTTGCTTTCGGTCATCATTCAGCCTCTGCTCAGTTGTTCCAGTAGACGTAGGGCTCGGTAGGCTGGGGATCGTTCGCCAGCAGGAACGCCTCGAGTTCGGCGAGATGATCGGTGTTTATGTAGTCAACCTTGGCGGCGATCAACTCCTGCCACACGGCTTCGCGGGCCCCAGGTGTCTCTGGTGTCTCCCAGAAGCGGACCCTCTGGCCGTTGGCGTGGGCGGTATCCACGATATCGTGCAGCTTCTGGCGTTCCGTCTCGGGCATCGGGCCGACGCCCTGCCAGGTGAAGTTCCTGGTCCAGTTGTCGCTGATGAGGGGAACGAACGTCTGGTCGGTGGAGGTTCCGAGGTCAGAGAGGCGGCCGTCGTAGGCGGCGTAGCGGACGCGCTGGGCCTCCATGTATGCCCGGGGACGGTTGCCCGAGACGATGGCCGTTACGGCGCCGTCCTCCACCCCATCGGGGCTGAACTTGGTCATCATGGCCCGGTACTTGCGCAACTGTTCGTGCAGCACCCTGTACGTCGCCACGTCCTCGGACTTGATGTCTATGAGCAGCGTGAAGTAGTCGGGGTCTCCTTCGTAGACCGAGCCACCGTTCGCCTTGACCTCTTGCCGCAACGGTTTGAGGTACAGGGACTCTAGGGTCCCCTTCGGCGGCGCCGTCGTGAGAAGCCACGGGGCATCATGTGAGACGACCAGTTCGCCGTCCACCAGCCAGATGTCGGCCTCGACGCTCTTGAAGCCGTGGTCGAGGGCATCGTAGAGCGGACGCTCGTGCTCGTAGTCGTTGTGGGCGTGCGCCCTCTCCAGGGGAACGACTTCCCCGCTTTCTTGAGACGCCGCATCCCGCACGGAGAACCCGGCGACGGTGATCGAGATGACGAACGCGAGCAACAGAGCCCCGCAGGCCAAGATCAGGCGCGACGCGCCGGCCCCGCTACCAGACTCTACGGCCACCGCCCTCCGGCCTCCATAGAACGGCCGCTTACCCTCCATAACACTACCTCCTGGTGAGTGAAATCCCATTTACGCCGCTTGGCACGCCTGTCATCGTGGCCGCCGAAATAGATATTGTTGTCGTTGCTCCCCACCCCTCGTCGTAGACTCGCCCTCCCGTAATTCGACAGTAAGTGTAGGCGAGTGAGAAGCCCCGTAGGTTAACTGCGACGAAACTTTAGGTTAAATGTGGCCGGGACATCAGGCTGCAAAAACAAGAGCGGACACGCTTTTTGGAGCGCGCCCGTGGAACCACCTGGATGCATCTTCTCTAGCCCTGTTTGGTGATCCGCTGCCCGAAGTCCGTAGGGGCTCCGAAGGGCTGCTGCAGGCTCCCGATGTAAGCCTCAAGCGCGTCCAGGTCGCTGCCGATGGTCTGCACGTTCGTGCCCTCCTTGAGCACGGTGAAGTTGTCGCCTCCGGTGGCGATGAAGGAGTTGACCGCGACCTTGTAGGTCGCAGCGCGATCTATCGGGGTACCGTCGGTCTTGGTGAGGGAGGTTATACGCTGGCCCTCTGGGAGCGACTCGTCGTAGGTGTACTTCAGGCCGCTGACCTGGAGGATGCGTTTCGTGTTCGGGGCCTGGTTCGGCGGGAACTGCTGTTCGAGGAGCCTGTAGATTTGATCCCCCGTCAGATTCATCGAGACGAGCTGGTTATCGAAGGGCTGCACGGTGAACAATTCGCCGAAGGTGACGGGGCCTGACGCGATATCCGCCCTGATGCCGCCGGGGTTCATGAACGCCAGGTCCGCGCTCGCCAAGTCGCGCTGCGCGTCGGCTATGAGATCGCCCAGTTCACTCTCACCCGCAGTGGTTGAGGGTGCGCGTGTTATGCCCTCGGCGGCGGTCCCCACGACGCGCTCGGAGATCGGCGAGATACGCGCCTTGTACTCCGCCACGAGCTGCGCGGTCCGGGCATCGGGGGTAACGGCATCGTTGTAGGTGGTGACGATGTCGGCGGAAGCGGAGAGCACATCCTTCGTCCTCCGATCCACCTTCATATTCACGGCGTCGAAGGCCGTCCCGTAGCTGAACGCTTCGACCACGAGCTTGCCGTCCACCTGGTTGTTGAGCAGCGAATGCGAATGCCCGGCTACGACCACGTCTACCTCGTCGGACATCTGTTTGGTCTCGTCTACGATTTCGCCGACCGCCTCCGTCGCGCTCGTCTGATTGCCCCCGGCGTGCGCCAGCACCACGATGCTCTGCACACCGTCACGCTGCAACGCCGCGACGTAGCGGTTCACGGTGTCTGAGATGTCCAGGTAATCGAAGGGCGCGACCGCGTCAGGAACCACGATTCTCGGTGTTTCGAGCGTCGTCACCCCGATGAAGCCGACTTTAATGCCGTCTTTCTTGACTACCTGATACGGCGGCAGCACAGTCTTGCCCGAGTCTTTGTAGACGGTGTTGGCGGCGATGTAGGGGAAGTCCGCGCCGGGGAAGTTCGGGTCGGAGGTGTTGATGCGCTCGCCGTCCGGGCCGTCCTTGAACTGCTTGTCGTCGTCGCGCTGCCCACCGTTTATGAGGCGCAGCATCTCCTCGCCGCCCTCGTCGAATTCGTGGTTGCCCAAAGTGCCAACGTCGAACTGCATCTCGTTCATCGCGTAGACGGTTGGTTCGTCGTGGAAGTAGCTTGAGATGAGCGGGGAAGCGCCGACCATATCGCCGGCGTGGACCCTGATGGTGCGCTCCGGGTTCTGGGCCTCGTACTGGTCCAGGTATGCATCCAGGTATGCGGCTCCGCCCACGGGCACCTGCACGCCGTCGCGCGCCAGGGTCCGTGGTGACTCCAGATTGCCGTGGAAGTCGTTGACGCCGAGGAGCTGGATGTTGGAGGTTCGGTCCTCGGGGACGGGCTTCG
>JACCTS010000058.1 GCA_013812245.1 Rubrobacter sp. | reverse complement strand
GTCGTGGTGCGGGCCTTCCTGCGGATACTGGACACCGAGTCCGAGGGGTATCGCATGGCCGACGATCACAGGTTCGTCTTCCCCGACCCGGATGGACGCCGCGAGGCGAACATGCCCGGTCCCGAGGCAGCGGAAGGCAGCGGCCGGAGAGGTCTAATCCGGTAAGTAGCCGGTAGCCTGCCATGGAGATAATGGATCAACGCGAACAGACCAAGCCGCTCACGACGGCGCCCATTCTGGGGGCCGACCTGCTGCGTGTAACACTGGCCGGGGCCGTCGTACTGCTGGTGGGGGCGACGCGGTCTCCCTTCGAGGCACCGGGAGCCTACCTGGTCGCGGGCCTCGCGCTGGTCTTCGGGTTGCTCTTGATCTTGGGGCGGCCCCGCTTCCTCGGTCATGAGGTACTTGTCCGCCCGCTGGTGGACTCGGTGCTGCTCGGCATTCTGGTCATCGGCACGGGAGGCGGAGGTTCGCTGTTCTTCCCGCTGTACCTGTTGGCGGCCCTGGAGGTCTTCCGGGCGGCGACTTCGACCAGGATCGCCGTTGCGACCGTCGCGTTGACGGGCAGCTACCTGGTCGCGGCGGCGATAGACGCCGGGGGGCTTGGGGTTCTGGATCCTCTCGTCGTGGGTCCGAGGACGATATTCGTGGCGCTCTTCTGCGCGGTCGCCGGGACGCTCGGCACCGGGGCGCGGACCCTCCGGTCGCTCAACCTCGACCTCTCCACGAACCTCGCCGTCGAGCAGGGCCGGACGAAGAGTGCGGAGACCCTTGTCTCGGAGCTCGGTCCGGCGCTCGGGACGCTGGACACCGAAGGCATCCTACGGTGGACGGCAGAGGCGGCCCGGGCGGTGAGTGGGGGATCATACGCGCACGTCGCCGCTCTGGACGGAGGACAGCACCGGACGATCCTCGAAGGAAACCCCGAAGTCTGCCCTAGCTGGTGGCACCCCGCCATCCAACGCCTCGTGCTGTGGGGTTGCCTCGAAGGCGACACCGTGCGCAGCGACGAGTCGGTCCACGGCATAGAGGGCTTCATGGCGGTGCCGTTGGGCCCGGAGAAGGGCGAGAAGTGGGGCGCCATCGTCGTGGGGGGAGGGAGGTTCGACGCCGAGGACGAGCGTGCCCTCAAGCTGCTTGCCGGGGCGGTGGCGCGTGTCCTCGAAGAAGCCGGAGACTCGCCTGGGGGGTTGGATCAGGTTTCCGGCCTTCCGAACCGCGCTTCGCTCCACCGCGTGTTGAGGCGAGAGCTCTCCCGCGGCCGGACGCTCACGGTGCTGGCGGTTGGTGTGGAAGGGCTCCGGCGTTACGGACGGCAGCGCGGTCCGGCGGTGGGGGACGCGCTCGTCCGGCGGCTCGGAGAGAGGTTGGCGGAGGATCAGCGCCTCGCCTTCCGCTACGACGATGAAACGTTCGTAGTCGTACTCGGTGGGACGGGAGAGGCGCGGGCCCGCAGGGCTGTTTCCACCATAGAACGGAGCATCTCGCAAGAGGCGAACGCCTCCTCGTTTTCCCTGACCGCCTCGGTGGGCACAGCCTTCGCCGAGGCCGGAGACGAGGACGCGGAGGGCATCCTCGAAGCCGCCATGCGAGCCCTGGCCATCGCCGGAGGACAGGCGGGAGGGTTCGCCGGCCATCTCGCCAGCGCGCCGAAGTCGGACTTGGAGGGAGACCTGCGGGTCTCCGGCGTCGTGCAGGCTTTCGTGGAGACCCTGGAGACCCGGGACCCCCGCATCAGCGACCATCTATGGGCCGTCTCCGATATCTCCCGGCGTATCGGCTCCAGGCTCTCGCTGGCCCCGGATCAGCTAGACGTCCTCGCGCTCGGCGCCTTGTTGCACGATGTGGGCAAGATCGGGGTTCCGGATCACATACTCCAGAAGCCTACGCGCCTGACCGAAGAGGAGTACGAAGTCATGCGTCGCCACCCGGCTCTGGGGGCAAGGATGCTCGCGCCGATTCGGGAGCTGGCCCCGGCTCTGGCCGTGGTCAAGTATCATCACGAACGGTTCGACGGCGAGGGATACCCGGACGGGTTGCGCGACAGGAACATACCGCTCGCGGCGCGCATCGTCTCCGCGGCCGACGCCTTCGACGCGATGATGCGCGATCGCCCCTACGGCTACGGCATCTCCCTGGAAGCCGCCCTGGAGGAGATCACCCGCGGCTCCGGTAACCGGTTCGACCCGGAGATCGTCGGAGCCCTGCTGGAGACGGAAACCGAAGTCCGCCGGACCAGCTCCGCAGGAT
>JACCTS010000021.1 GCA_013812245.1 Rubrobacter sp. | reverse complement strand
GTGGAGCGCGAGGAAGACCTGTCGGTGGAGACGGGCGATGGCCGGAAGCTGGCGGCGCGGTTCGTGGGCCGGGATCCCTCGACGGACCTGGCGGTGCTTAGGGTCGAGGATCTGGACGCCGGGGCCGTGACGTTCGCGGAGGGTGAGCCCCGGATCGGGCAACTCGCGCTGGCCGTCGGGAGCCGCGCGCGGGGCGACAGGCATCGCGCGACGCTGGGCGTCGTGAGCTCCGTGGGAGGTCCGATGCGCACGTGGCGTGGCGGCAGGGCCGAACGGTACATCCAGACCGACGCGACGCCGTACCCCGGCTTCTCGGGCGGGCCGCTGATCGACGCGCGGGGGAATGTGCTCGGCATCCTGACCTCCGGCTTCGGACGGGGCGCGGCGTTCGCCATCCCGGCGGGGCTGGCCCGGCGCGGCGCGGATTCGCTGGTGGAGCGGGGTTCCGTCCGCCGCGGCTACCTCGGGATACTGAGCCAGCCGGTGCGCCTGCCTGATGGAGGGCGTACCGGGCTCACCCAGCGCGGCGGCTTGCTGGTAGTCGGCGTCGAGGATGGTAGCCCTGCCGGTAATGGCGGCCTCATCGTCGGCGACATCCTGGCGACGCTGGACGGCCAGCCGGTCGAGGATACCGACGACCTGCTCACGCTGCTCACGGGAGATAGGGTCGGGCGTCCAGTCTCTGTCGGGGTGGTACGCGGGGGCGAGCTCACGACGCTGGATGTCTCCGTTGGGGAGCGCGATTAGCGCGTCCGGCCTGCTCGCGGCGGTAACATCTCCTCTGTGGACGGAGATATCGAAGTTCCGGGGCGCGTCGCTGCCGCAACGCCCGTGACGCGGGTGTTCGTCGTGGCCCCGACGCCGATGGCGCGGGCCGGGCTGCGTTCGATGCTCGAATCAGCGGAAGGGTCCGGCGTGGAGGCTGTGGGCGGGGCGGCCTCGCTCAACGCCTCTGACCTCGCGCTCGCGGACGCCGACGTCTTGCTGGTGGCCGACGAGCAATTGCTAGAAGACGCTTCGCTCTCCTTCTCTGGCGATGACCACCAGGCGATGCTCGTGCTCGCGGAGGACGAAGGAGCGGTGCCGAAGCTACGGGCGCTCGCGCCGCGGGGCTGGGGAATCCTGCCGCCTGACGCGCCACTGGAGGAACTGGAGGCCGCGGTCGTCGCGGTGGGCCGGGGGCTCGTCGTGCTCCCCGATGCCATGACCGAACGTCTGCTTGGGACGCCCGGAGACGCCGGGGAGCCCCCTGAGCCGCTGACCTCGCGGGAGAGCGAGGTGCTTGGGCTCATCGGACGGGGGCTTTCGAACCGTATGATCTCCCGGGAGCTGCACATCAGCGAGCACACCGTGAAGTTCCACATCTCCTCCCTGTACGCCAAGCTCGGGGTGGGCAACCGAGCCGAGGCCGTCAGCCGAGGGGCGCGGCACGGTTTGATCTCCCTTTAATTCCCGACTCGCCTGTGCGACTCGCGGATGGTGCGGAACCCTGTCTGCGGGCGTAGAATGTGTGTAGCTTCGCGGGACGGTGGAGAATGTCGAGCACGCATGGCAGGATCTCAGGGACGTTGCTCTGGACGGCGCTCCTGCTGTTCTTCCTGACAGGTTGTGGGGATGAAGCCGGCCCGTCTCCACCCGATTACGGATCGGGGGCCGGCCAGTCCGTCGAGCCCAGGGCCGAAGCGGCGGTCGTGGCCGACCCTCGTGTGATCGTCACCAGCGACGACGCTTCGCTTCTAGAAAACTGCCGTCCGCGTCCCGTGGCGGAGGTCGTGTTCCGGTTCGTGGATGCCTTCAATCGCGGAGACCGGTTGCTGCTATCCCAGATCTTCTTCGTCTCTGAGGGACCGAGCCCTCCGGATTTCTCCCCTGCAGGCTACTATCCGTGGTCCTGGTACTCGTCCAGCGAGGTCGGGACGGACGGCAAGTTTGGTCGGAACTTCACTACCTCGGATCAGGAGAAGCTGCTCCGATACTTCGCGAAGCGGCACGAGCGGGGAGAGCGGCTGCGGCTGCTCAAGGTGAGCCTGACCCAG
>JACCTS010000019.1 GCA_013812245.1 Rubrobacter sp. | reverse complement strand
CTTCGTCTACCTTGAAGGTGCCCGCGCTGACGCGTCCGCTCTCTTTCCCGAACCACAGCTCGTAGTATTCGTTCTTCTTGCACTCGGGCAGATTCCAGACCTCCAGCGTCGCCCGGGCGTTGGGGTCTTCCTCCTGCACCCGCAGTTCTCCTCCTCCTTGGGGCGCGTATTCTGTCGGCTCCAGGGTGGCCGAGGCCATCGCATCGCGGCCGAGCAGGCCGGATGAGGAGAAAACCGCCACGAGGGCGAGGGCGATCAGGGTCGCCGCAGCGGCGAAGATGGGGGCACGGCGCATCTCGCGGAACGTCCCGCGGCGCGGCAGACCGGACGAGACGCCGGATTTTAGCTCTGGCGGCGGGGTCTCGTGGACGCTTGCCAGTTCCGACAGACATTCGTGGCTCTGGCGAAGGTCGTGCTCTTCGGCGCGGCAGGCGGCGCACCGGCGCAGGTGCTCCTCGGCCTCCCACTCCTCCTCGGGGTCCAGGGCGCCGAGCACGTACGGGCCCAAGAGGTCCCGAACCTTCAGGTGCTCGCGCTCATCCATCCGAGGGCTCCTCGAAGAGCATGTTTTCGCGCAGGGACCGGAGGGCGGCGGTTGTGCGGCTCTTTATTGTTCCGAGCGGCGTGCCGGTGCGGGCGGAGATCTCGCGCTGCGTCAACCCCTCCATGTACGCCAGGACGAGGACCTCGCGATGTACCGGAGAGAGGCGCGAGAGGGCGGCTGTCACGTCGAAGCTGCGCGCTATTCTGCCGGCCGAGTCCTCCTCGCCGGGTTCTAAGGGCGGTTTCAAGGCATCCTCGCCTACCGTCCTCACGCGGGCGCGCCGGCGCCGGATCAGGTCGGTAGCCCGGTTGCGGGTGATGCGGAAGATCCAGGTTGCAAACCTCGCCTTGCCGGGGTCGAAGCCCGCAGCGCTCTTCCACACGGAGACGAACACGTCCTGAACGAGATCCTCCGCCGCCCCCCTGTCGCCCAGGTAGCGCAACCCGGCACCGTAGACGAGCCCCGAGTAGCGATCATAGAGGTCGGAGAGCGCGCGCTCGTCGCCGGAGGCCACCTGCCGCACCAGAACCTCGTCCTCGATGCCCCTCATCCCGCGCCCTTCGCCGCCAACACGCACAATCATATCCGGTTCCCGCGCGAGCGCGAGGCAAGAGCCGCCATTGCGATCCACATGTCCCATACACGGTTTTATACGCCCGCCCGAACCACCCGGATTACCGGCCACCGCAGGATACCGTCTGTTCCACGCTTTGCGATTAGAATACGGGGAGTTTTACGAGAAGGGAGATGTGCGTCGTATGGAACCGGACCTGTCCCGTCCCGAGCTTCGGGCGGTCGCGAGGCGGCCGGCCAAAGGTTCGCTGAAGAATTTCTTCGGAGATTTGCGGAGCCTGCTACGGGTGCAGACTCTCAAGATCACCGTTCAGGAGTTCATGCGCGACGACGCCCTGGGTCTTGCCGCGCAACTTGCGTACTACCTGATCCTGGCCCTCTTCCCGTTCATCCTCGTCCTGTTCTCGCTCATGGGCACCTTCGGCAGCGAGCAGCTCGCCTCGGACCTGCTCGCATACTTTCAGCGGGTCATGCCGGCGCAGGTCTATGACCTCATACAGACATACATGAAGCCCATCCTCAGCGGTAAACAGGAAGCGCCAGGACTCCTGTCGTTCGGCGTGCTGTTCACGATCTGGTCGGCCTCCGGGGCGTTCTCCGCCATGATAAACGCCCTCAACCGCGCCTACGACGTTCAGGAGACGCGGCCGTTCTGGAAGGTGAAGGGCATCGCCATCCTCATGACGCTCGGACTCTCCGCGCTCGTCCTCGTTGGCGTGCTGCTGCTCGTCGCAGGGGAGCCCATCGGCAGGACCGTCGCAGATATCTTCGGGCTCGGCTCGGCCTTCGTTTTCGTCTGGGAGATCGTACGCTGGCCGGCGGCGTTCCTGTTTATGGTGCTGACGGTGGCCCTACTCTTCTACTTCGCCCCGGACGCCGGGCAGCCGTTCCGTTGGATCACGCCCGGGGGATTTATCGGGGTACTCCTCTGGGTACTGGCGAGCGCTGGTTTCAGCCTCTACGTGAACAACTTCGGCTCCTACGACAAGACTTATGGCTCCATAGGCGTCGTCATCGTACTGCTGCTCTACCTGTATATAGCCTCTCTCACCATCCTCTTCGGGGCCACCCTCAACGCCACAATGGTCAGGATGAAAGAGGAGATCTCCGGCCAGCAGATCCTGGACGCCGAGCCCGCGGGTGAGAAGCCTGACATCCTGGACGACGAGTCCGTCGAGGAGATCCGGGACCAAAAGACGTAGCCACAAGCCGCGCTGCAAGGGTCGCCAGCCGTTTGATATACTCCCGCGCGGAGGAGTGGCCGAGTGGTTGAAGGCGGCACCCTGCTAAGGTGTTATACCTCTTTAACGGGGTATCGAGGGTTCGAATCCCTCCTCCTCCGCTCCTCTCGAAATCGCGCCAGTTCACGCGAAGAAGGGACCGGAAATCCGGTCCCTTCTCCTTTGCCTATATGAAGGGGGATGGACAGCCCTCGGCGCCTTCGCGCAGGCCCGGGACTTTTACTGTGCATCCCCCTTCATAGGCTGTAGTCCGCCGCGCTCTACATCATGCCGCGCAGCTCCGCGACCATGTCCAGGCCCTGCTGCTTGCACAGGTCCTTCGGGCGCATGATTGCCTGCTCGTCCAGCAGGTTGCGGGTGCGGGCCTCCTTCTCCAGGTGACGCTCGATAACGTCTATGGCCCGATCCACGTCCTCGCGCGTGACCTCTTTGATCTTTTCGTGCGTGATGGTGATCGTCATTTCTTCACCTCCTTCCGTCGGCGGAATCGGACGGAGCTTGTAACATTTGATCCGCCCAACCTGGCTTCAGAATACGGGCCAACCCGCTCCGTGTCAAGACGAATTTCGGCTTTTCGGATGGGCCCAATGGCCGGAGATTTCGCACATAGATGCGCCCTTCTTTCGCCCCTCGACAAAGACCCCGTCTATCAACCGGGGCGCGACCGGCACAGCGTCCTCGCGCAGGCAGAACTCAAGATACCTCTCGTATCCGAGACGTTTGAGGCGTTTCGCCGCGCTGTTGCTACGCAATCGCCCCACGGAACGCGAGATATACGCATTCACGACTCGCCGGGCCCTGCCATCTAGGCGAGCGCCCCGCACTTCGAGACGATGCAGGATGGCGCCAGCAGCGGCTTCGTCCTCGGAGGAGCGATGTCCTTCCCACCCGCAGCCGACCACCGTCACAAGCTCGATAAGGTCTTTGCAGATCACATCCACGATAGCAGTGGCATTCACGAAGGAGCCGGCGAAGATGGGAGTGGCTCGACCGGCGGCCTCGATCACACGGGTGCCGTTCGTGGTGGAGAGGACAACCGTAGAACCCTGCGGTATGTCCGCTTCCAGAACTTCGGTCGGCGAGTTGCCGAAGTCGAAGCCGGCGACCTTCGCGCTCCCCCGCTCCCCGACACGAAAGTCGGCCGCGGTGGAAGCAGCTTCCGCAATAGAGGCCACCGGCGCGACGCGGGCGCCCTTCGACACCAGGACCGCGATGGTGGCGCTCGCCCGGAAGGCGTCCACGACTACTATCGCGGAGCCTGCACGGGCGGCGGTTCGCGCTCCGGAAGCCCCTCCAGCGTAAGCGGCGGGCATGTTCTTTCTCGCCATCCGGCGGATTATATGAACTCCAGGGTTGAGAGAAAGGCAACAGCGGTGGGCGGTACAATGTAGTAACCAACGGCCATGGACTTTCGGCAAGAGATATGGATCAGGGGTGGAACATGAAGTATCGCAACCTCGCGGGTACGAACATAGGCGTCTCCGAAGTAGGCTTCGGGGTGTGGACGGTCTCGACCGGCTGGTGGGGCGAGGTGGACGAGAAGAAGTCCGTCCGACTACTGAGACAGGCGCACGAGAAGGGGATCAATTACTTCGACACCGCAGACACTTACGGCTCGGGGCTCGGTGAGACCATCCTGCGCGACGCCTTCGGTCACATGCGGGATGAGGTTGTGATCTCAACTAAGATCGGCTACGACTTCTACAACCACACCGCCCGCCGCGGTCAGCAGGAGCGCCCGCAGGACTGGTCCGAAGATTTCATCCGCTTCGCTCTGGAAGAGAGCCTGAAGCGGCTCGGCACAGACTACATGGACTTCCTCCAGCTCCACAATACCAAGATGGACGCCGTCGGGAACGACGCGCTGTTCGCCTTGATGGACGAGTTCAAGGCGGAGGGCAAACTCCGCGCCTACGGCGTCGCCCTGGGGCCGAAGATCGGGTGGCTGGAGGAAGGCTTGCAGGCCATGCGCGAGCGGGACATAAGCGGCGTACAGATGATCTACAACCTCCTCGAACAGGATCCCGGGCGCGGCCTCATCGAAGCCGCCCGCGAGACGGACACGAGCCTCATCGTGCGCGTTCCCCACTCCTCGGGGATGCTCGAAGGCAAGTACGACGAGAACACCACCTTCGGCTTGAACGACCACCGTCGCCACCGCCCGAAGGAGTGGCTCATAGGCGGCCTCAAGAAGGTCGAGCGACTCTCTTTCCTCACCGAATCCGGCGAACGTACGCTCGGACAGGCGGCCCTGAAGTTCTGCCTCGCATCGCCCGAGGTCGTCTCCACCCTCCCGAACATCTACGATGAGGAGCAGTTGGATGAGTTCGCCGCCACCCCGGATACACCGGACCTGACGGATGATGAGTTGGCGCAGATCTCGGAGCTGTACGAGAGCAACTTCGGGCTGGAGGCGTCGGGCGTCAGACGCTAGGCAAGAGGAGCCCGCGGCCGGAGGATCGTAGAATGGGAGATCATGAGCCGCTCCACAAAGCTCATCCTGGACATCCTGCTTGGCGCGGTGGCCCCGATCCTGGTTCTCTCGTACCTGACGGATACGCTGGGGGCCGTGCCGACGTACCTGCTCGCGGCCCTGATACCGGTCGGCTGGGTGTTCGTGGACCTGTTCTTCGTCACGCGCCGCTTGAACTTCATCACCGGCTTCCTCGGTCTGAACGCAATGGTGCGCGGCATGCTCGCCTTCTGGTTCGTGGACGGCCTCCTCTACGCGCTCAAGGATACGGCGGGCAGCGTAGTCGTCGTCCTGGTTTTCGGGGGCTCCGTTGTCGTCGGATATCCCGTTGTCCGGGCGTTCGCCGAGCAGAGCCTCGACCCGCGCACGCCCGCCCAGGAGTCGGCGCTGAAGAAGCTCTTCCGCGAGCGTCCGGTCGCGCGGGCCATGATCTGGGGCACAGTCCTGCTCGCCGCCGTCAACGCGGCAACCGGCGTCGCCAACTTCCTGCTCAACATCAGGATCGTCACCGCAGCCTTCGGCTCGGAGAACTTCAACACCCAGGTGGCGCACGTAAACGCCATAACCCGCATAGCTCTCGGCATCCCCGAGTTCGCCGCGTGGGGCGTCGCCCTGTCGCTGGTCTACTACGCCATCTACGCCCGGCTGCCCCAGGCGTCCGGCGACCACGACTTCTGGGACCGCGTCGAAATGCGCGAAGCCCGTTCCGTGGACAACCTGAAACCCGAGACCTGAGGCTCATCGAAGGAAGGGAGAGACCATGACCGAGACCCGCACACGCGAGCAGCAGGCGCAGGAAGAGAAGCTCCCGGCGCAGTACGTCAACTACGTCTTCTTCAAGCTCGACCCGCTCTGGCGGCGCCTGCCTGACGATGAACGCGAGGCTGGCAAGCGAGAGTTTCTCGCCGCCGTGGATGAGCATTCCGGCGGGATGCTGCTGCGCTCCTTCTCCCTCATGGGCCTCCGCTCCGACGCGGACTTCATGCTCTGGAGGATCGGTCACGACCTCGACGCCTTCGAGGCCATGCAGGCAACCCTCATGCAGACCGGCCTCGGAAAGTATCTGTCCGTCACCTACTCGTACTTCGGGCTGGCGCGGCGTTCCATCTACGTCGGCGAGCATACGCCCGGCTTCGAGAACCGCCGCTACATCGTCCCCGGCGAGGGAGAGTACCTGTTCGTCTACCCGTTCGTGAAGACGCGGGAGTGGTACAGCCTCCCCCTCGAAGAGCGCCAGCGCATGATGAACGAGCACATGCAGATCGGCCGCAAGCACTACCCGGTCAAGAACAACACCGCATACTGCTTCGGCATAGAAGACTACGAGTTCATCCTCTCTTTCGAGGCCGAATCCCCCGAGAAGTTCCAGGACCTGATGATGGAGCTGCGCGAGTCGGAGGCCAGTTCCTACACCGAGCTCGACACGCCCATCTTCACCTGCCGCCGCCGGAACCTGCCGGAGGTTCTTGAAACTTTAGGCTAATTAACAATTCCTTAACCCCAAACCCGTAGCGCGAGGCTTTTGGACTCCGGTACAATGCTCCTATCGCACCAGCCATAGCCGGAAGGTCGATCTTGGGCCTTCCGGCTATTAAGTTGGACAGGGAGCCTTCCTCCCCGCCTTGTGGACGCACCGGCTCCACCCTGTATAATTAATCCCGACATGATTACTCGGATTAATGAACGGACTGCAGTAGGAACGCGCAACGTGGACCTTGTCGGGAACACGCCGCTGCTGGAGTTGCCCGCCATCTCGGCCGAGACGCCGGGGGTTCGCATCTTCGGGAAGGCTGAGTGGTACAACCCCGGCGGTTCGGTCAAGGACCGGCCCGCGCTGTGGATGATCCGGGACGGCGAGGAGTCCGGCGCGCTGACGCCGGAGAAGGTTATCCTGGACGCGACGAGCGGGAACACCGGGATCGCATACGCCTGGATCGGGGCCGCCCTCGGATACAAGGTCAAGCTGTGCATGCCGAAGAACGTCAGCGAGGAGCGCAAGAAGATACTACGCGCCTACGGCGTGGAGTTCGTGCTCACCGACCCAGGCGAGGGATCTGACGGCGCCATCCGCGAGGCGCGTAAGTTGTACGCTGAAGACCCGGAGCGTTACTTCTACCCCGACCAGTACAGCAACCCGGCCAACCTGCGCTCGCACTACGAGAGCACGGCGCCGGAGATCTGGGAACAGACGAACGGCGAGGTCACGCACTTCGTCGCGGGCCTCGGGACCAGCGGTACCTTCGTCGGCACGGCGAGCCGCCTCAAGGAATACAACCCGGACGTGCGGGTGATCTCCTTCGAGCCCGACTCCCCGTTCCACGGCCTCGAAGGCATGAAGCACATGGAGAGCGCCATCGTGCCGGCCATCTACGATCCTATGGTGGCCGACGAGAACCGGCGCACCCCCACGGAGGACGCCTACGATATGGTCAAGCGCGTCGC
>JACCTS010000623.1 GCA_013812245.1 Rubrobacter sp. | reverse complement strand
GGCCCCTGCGCGGGGCGCCGCGACTGATCCCCCTCATCACTGCAATTGGGGCGTCGCTCTTCCTCCAGAACACCTTCCGGGCCTTCTACGGCGCAAACACCCGCGGCTATCCCGTCCCGGAGTCGTTGCAGGGGCGGATGGACGTTTTCGGCATTCCGATCTTGAGAACCCAGATCATCGTGATCATCGGAGCGGCTCTGTTGATGGTCGGGCTCTACTTCTTCATCGAGAGGACCAAAACCGGCCGTTCGATGCGAGCCGTGGGAGAGGACCGAGAGATCGCCGCGCTCATGGGCATCAACGTAGACCGCGTGATCGTGCAGACCTTCGCCATAGGGGGGATGCTCGCAGGAGCCGCGGGAGTTTTGTGGGCCCTGGTCTTCTCGCAGGTCGATTTCTTCATGGGCTTCTTCCCGGGGATCAAAGCGTTCACCGCAGCGGTGCTGGGCGGCATCGGCAACATCGTGGGCGCCGGCCTCGGGGGTCTCTTGCTCGGGGTGCTGGAATCGCTTGCCCCTTACCTTTTCATCTCGCCAAGCGTTCCATCCCCCAACCAGCTCACCGACGCAATCGCGTTCACGATCCTCGTTCTCATCCTGATCTTCCGCCCCGGCGGGATCCTGGGCTCGAGTGACGAGGAGAAGGCCTGATGGTGCGCGCTCTTCGCTTGGGGGATCAGATCTTCGGCGGCGCCACGACGAGACGGGCGGTGCGATGGGGACTGATAGGGGGTGCAGTCGCCGTCTACCTCGCTCTCGTCGGTCTCATACAACGCTTCCAGACGCGCGACGTCATCTCGGGATTGATCGGCCTGGGAAGCACCCTGCTTCTCATCGTGGCCGTGGCCTTCGGGTACACCGCCGGGAAGCCTGATCCCGGATCGTCGACGGGCCCAGAGCCCTCTAGGGCGCCGCAGCCCGGGGGCGTGGTTTCGGCCGGGGCCGTGGCGGGTGGGCTCACCGGGGCCGTAACGGCGATCTTCCTGCTCTTTGCGAGCGTGGTTCGCCTGCAGAGCGTTTTCATAAGCGTTTCCGATGAGCTGCTCGACACACTTGCCTTTGGCCAACCCGCGCCACTTGGCGCTGTGCTGCTCGTCGTCGCGGGCGCGCTTCTGGGGGCGCTTGGTGCATGCGCGCATCTGCTCCCGCCCCGGTTTCGCAGCCCGTTGTTCGGCGGCTTGGCCGCCGTGCTGATCTTTGCCCTTTTCTCCTCTTTGCTGCGCCAGATCCTGTTCAGCCTCTACATCCCCACCGCCCTCATCTATTCGGGCGACGCGCTGACCATCACGGGGCTCGTGATCGTTCTTGTCCTGACCGCCGTTTGCATCTACCTGTGGAAAGAGAAGCGGCAGGTGGCGGGGCGACGGCTTGAGGCGCTTCCGGATCAGCGGCGCAGGCTGGTAAGGCTCGTTGCCCTGTTCTTCCTGGTAGCGCTCCTCCTCTACCTTCCCCAGATCCTCGGGATCTTCTTGAGCGAGATTGTGGGGACCATCGGCTTGTTCGTGCTGATGGGCATCGGACTGAACATCGTCGTCGGATATGCGGGTCTGCTCGATCTCGGCTACGTTGCTTTCTTCGCTATCGGTGCGTATTCCACTGCCATTCTCATATCGCCGTCGGCTCCGGCGGGGTCGATCGGTATGAACTTCTGGGTCGCGCTGCCTTTGGTCGTGCTGTTTGCGGCTTTTTGCGGAGTCCTCATCGGCGCGCCGGTCCTGCGGTTGCGCGGCGACTACCTCGCCATCGTGACGCTCGGCTTCGGAGAGATCATCCGCATCCTCGTGATCTCGAACGCCTTGGCGTGGTTGACGGGTGGGGCTCAAGGGATCCTGTCGATTCCGGATCCCGCCATCGGCGGGTTGGTGTTCGACGACTCTCAAACGATCTACTACCCGATTGTGATCGCATGCCTTGTGGTCGCCTTTGTATCGGCGCGCCTCGAGAACTCGCGCGTGGGGCGGGCCTGGAACGCCATGAGAGAGGACGAGTCGGTTGCCGAGGCCATGGGGATCAGCATCATCCGCTACAAACTGCTTGCCTTTGCAATGGGTGCCGCCGTCGGCTCGCTCGGTGGCATTTTCTTTGCGGTCAAGATCGGCTCGATTTTCGCCAACAGTTTCAGCCTGCTGATCTCTATTCAGATCCTTGCCCTCGTGGTGCTCGGCGGGATGGGAAGCATCCGCGGTGTGATCGTGGGTGCCGCCGTGCTTGTCGGGTTGCCCGAGTTATTGCGCGAGTTCGCCGAGTACCGGCTGCTGTTCTACGGGGCGACTCTGGTTGCGATCATGCTGCTCAAGCCGCAGGGACTGTTACCCAGTGAGCGGCGCAGGCGCGAGCTTGCGACCGACGAGGACGTGGGTGACCAACACGAGGCAAGGACGGGGCAGGAATCCGGCGCGCCGGTCCTCGCCGGCGGGGCCAAGGAAGCGGGATAGTCGTGCCCCTTCTCGAGATCAATGCGCTGCACAAGCACTTCGGTGGGGTTGCCGCAGTGGACGGTGTCGACTTCCACGTCGACGCAGGTGAGATCGTGAGTGTCATCGGCCCAAACGGCGCAGGCAAGACGACTCTGTTCAACGTTGTCACCGGTTTCAACCACCCGGACTCGGGTGAGATCTCCTTCGACGGGCGGCGCATCGACGGCCTCAAGCCCAACCAGGTGACTTCGGTCGGCATAGCCCGCACCTTCCAGGCGGTCCGGCTGTTCCCGAACATGACCGTGATCGAAAACGTCATGGTCGGCCAGCACCCCCGGACGCGAGCAGGGATGCTGGGCGCGGTATTGGGACTCCCCGGGGCTCGGCGCGAAGAGAGAGACATCACCCAAAGGGCGCGCGAGGTCCTGGGGTTCTTCGGGGACAGGTTCCCACAGGAGATCGAAGATGAGTATGCCGGAGGGCTCTCATATGCCGATCGCAGACGTCTTGAGGTGGCGCGCGCGATGGCCACCGATCCCAAGCTGCTGTTGCTCGACGAGCCAACCGCCGGGATGAATCCCGCCGAGACGGAGGGATTGACCAAGTTGGTCGGACGGCTGCGCGACGATATCGGGCTGACCATCATAGTCATCGAGCACGACATGCGGCTGGTCAAAGGGGTCTCCGACCGCGTCGTTGCACTCGACTA
>JACCTS010000617.1 GCA_013812245.1 Rubrobacter sp. | reverse complement strand
TCGGGCGCGTCTCGGGGCGCGAGGTGATGGTCGTCGCCAACGACGCGACCGTAAAGGGCGGCACATACTACCCGATGACCGTCAAGAAGCACCTGCGGGCGCAGGAGATCGCCGAGCAGAACTGCTTGCCTTGCATCTATCTCGTTGACTCGGGAGGCGCGTTCCTGCCGTTGCAGGACGAAGTCTTCCCCGACCGCGAGCACTTCGGGCGGATCTTCTACAACCAGGCGAAGATGAGCGCGAAAGGCATGCCCCAGGTCGCCGCAGTCATGGGTAGCTGCACTGCCGGAGGAGCTTACGTGCCTGCGATGAGCGACGAGGTCGTCATAGTCAAGGGGACGGGTACGATCTTCCTCGGCGGTCCTCCCCTCGTAAAGGCCGCCACTGGCGAAGAAGTAACGGCGGAAGAGCTCGGCGGGGCCGACGTCCACACCCGCCGCTCTGGCGTCGCTGACCACTTCGCCGAGAACGACGAACACGCCCTCGCCATAGTACGTTCGATCGTGGAAAACCTGAACGTGGAGAAGCATGTACCCTGGACCGTCGAGGAGCCCGAGGAGCCTCGATACGATCCCGGAGAACTCTACGGCATCGTCCCTAGCGACTACAGGCAGGGCTATGATGTCAGGGAGGTCATCGCCAGGACGGTGGACGGCAGTCGCCTGCACGAGTTCAAACCGCTCTACGGCGAGACCCTGGTGTGTGGCTTCGCCAGGATCATGGGCCACCCCGTCGGCATCCTGGCCAACAACGGCATCCTTTTCTCAGAGAGCGCGCTCAAGGGCGCACACTTTATAGAGCTGTGCTGCTCCCGCGGCACCCCACTCGTCTTCCTGCAGAACATCACAGGCTTCATGGTCGGCAGCGAGTACGAGGCCGGCGGCATCGCCAAAGACGGGGCCAAGTTGGTAATGGCGGTCGCCAACGCGGGCGTGCCTAAGTTCACCGTGATAGTCGGTGGTTCTTTCGGAGCAGGCAACTACGGGATGTGCGGCAGGGCATACTCGCCGCGCTTCCTCTGGATGTGGCCCAACGCCCGCATCAGCGTGATGGGCGGCCAGCAGGCCGCGAACGTCCTCCTCACCGTGCAGGAGGAAGGCCTGCGGCGCGAGGACAAAGAGATGACCGATGAAGAGCGTGAGGATTTCAGGGCACCTATCCTCGAAAAGTACGAGAACGAAGGCAACCCTTACCACTCGACCGCGAGGCTCTGGGACGACGGCGTCATAGACCCTGTAGATACAAGGATGGTCCTCGCCCTCGGCCTCTCCGCCGCCGCGAACGCGCCCGTGGAAGAGACGAGCTTCGGAATCTTTAGAATGTAGATCTGGATGATAGACACAGGACTCGAGGACAGGGTAGTGCTCATAACCGGAGGCAATCATGGCATCGGTGCCGCGACCGCCAGGGCATTTGCGGTGCAAGGTGCGAGGGTCTTTATCACTTACCTGCGCCTCTCGCCGCAGGACTACGGGATCGACCCGGAGGAAGTGCGGCGTGCGAGATCGCCGGGTTTGCCCCTCTACCACGCAACGCAGACGAGGTCGGCCGATGAGTTGGTGCTCGAGGTCCGCAAAGGAGGAGGCCGCGTCGAGTCGTGGGAGACGGACCTCGCGGACGCGGCCACGATACCGGCGCTCTTTGATAGAGCGGAAGAGATGCTGGGCCCGGTGAGTGTGCTGGTCAACAACGCTGCCTACTGCGAGACGCCGCCAGATACCATCTTCAGCACGTCGGAAGGGAGCATAGACAAGCACTTCGCGGTCAATACCCGAGGCGTTGTATTGCTGATGGCAGAGCTCGTGCGCCGCCACGAGGCCAGGGGTGGTCGGTGGGGGCGAGTGATCAACGTGAGCACGGACGCGGCACAGAACTTTGCGTCTCAGATCTCATACGGCGCGAGCAAGGCCGCCACAGAAGCCTTTACCCGAAGCGTGGCGACAGAGGTCGGGCCTTTGGGGATCACAGTAAACTCCGTGGCGCCAGGGCCTGTGCAAACGGGATACATTACACGGGAGTCCGAGGTGGAACTCCTTCCCAGCATACCGCTCCGCCGTATCGGAGAGCCCCGAGATATCGCTGACGCCATAGTCTTTCTGGCCTTGGAACAGGCGCGCTGGATCACGGGCCAGGTCATAAAGGTATCGGGAGGACACGCCATATGAGCTTCGGCTTGCTAACGCGTACGGACGAGAACCAGGTCGCAACAGTGACCCTGTCGCGCCCCGATGCGCACAATGCCCTGAACGCAGCACTCATCGAGGAGTTGACGCGCTGCTTCGAAGAGCTGGCGGAGGACGAGGAGACGAGGGTCGTTGTGCTGGCCGGCGAGGGCCGCTCGTTCTGCGCCGGCGCGGATATAGGGTACATGAGGGAGACGGCCAC
>JACCTS010000614.1 GCA_013812245.1 Rubrobacter sp. | reverse complement strand
GGGAAGACGATCATGGCGGGGTTGCTCATCAAGGAGCTTATCGCCCGCGGAGACCTGGAGCGGTGCATGATCGTGTGTCCGGGTAGCCTCGTCGAGCAATGGCAGGATGAGCTCCGAGGAAAGTTCGGTCTGCCGTTCAGGATTGTGGCGCGCGAGCAGGTCGAGGCTGCGATGACCGGCAACCCGTTTATTGAGGAGCCGTTCGCGATCTGCCGTCTGGACCACCTCGCCCGCAACGAGGAGGTGAAGGAGACGCTAGCCGAGACGGAGTGGGACCTCATCGTAGTGGACGAAGCGCACAAGATGAGCGCGTCGTTCTCTGGGGGCGAGGTCAAGCCGACGAAACGGTATCAGCTCGGGGAGTTGCTGTCTGGGATCACGCGCCACTTCCTTCTGATGACGGCGACGCCGCACAACGGCAAGGAGGAAGACTTCCAGCTTTTTATGCGCCTGCTGGACGCCGACCGCTTCGAGAGGTACTTCCGGGGCGGACGGGCGAAGAACGTCGACACGGCGGACGTGATGCGGCGCATGGTCAAGGAAGACCTCAAGAAGTTCGACGGGACGGACCTCTTCCCGCCACGAGTGGCCCACACCATGCCGTTTGCGCTCTCGTCAGCGGAGAAGCGTCTCTATGAGGATGTCACGAACTACGTCAGGTCGGAGTTCAACCGCGCCGAACGGGCCGCCGACGGCAGGAAGCGTACCGTTGGGTTCGCCCTGACCATTCTCCAGAGGCGCCTCGCCTCCTCGCCCGAAGCCATATATTTCTCCCTCTCCCGCCGCCGCAAGCGTCTGGAGGAGAAGCTGAAGGAAGCCCGGATGCTCGGGCGCGTCGCAAGAGATTCCTCGCTCGACACCCTCGTCTCTAAGGTCGAGGACTACGAGGATCAGCTCGGCGCCGGGCCGCGCGAGGTTCAGGAGCTTGAGGACGCCGATGAGGTGGAAGAGACCGAGGAAGAGGTCCTCGACCTCGCTACGGCGGCGACGACGATCCGGGAGTTGGAAGCAGAGATCTTCACCCTCAAGACTCTAGAGGAGCAGGCCCGTAAACTGCGAACCGGGAACCAGGACCGCAAGCGGGTCGAACTGCGCGATGTGCTCCAGGACAAATACCTCAGGATCGGACGCGAGAGCGTGTCCGGGGACGGCGCGGAAGCTGCTCCCCGGAAGCTGATCGTCTTCACCGAATACAAGGATACGCTGAACTACCTGGAACGTAAGCTCACTGCGCTCCGGGGCGAGGGTTGGCTCGTGACGATTACGGGCAGCATGAACCGCCTGGCGCGCAAGAAAGACCAGGAGAAGTTCCTGAACGACCCCGGTACGACCCTGCTTCTGGCGACCGACGCCGCTGGCGAGGGAGTGAACCTCCAGCGGGCCTCCCTGATGGTCAACTACGACCTCCCGTGGAACCCGAACCGCCTGGAGCAACGCTTCGGACGTATCCACCGCATCGGCCAGACGGAGGAGTGCCACGTCTGGAACCTCGTCGCCGACGACACGCGCGAGGGCCAGGTCTACCGCCGTCTGCTGGAAAAACTGGAGACCGCCCGAAAAGCCCTCGGCGGTAAGGTGTTCGACGTTCTGGGAGAGATGTTCCGGGAGCATTCCCTGAGCGACCTTCTCATGGCCGCCGTGCGGGATGGGAACCGCGGGACGATGGGCCGGGGCATCACCGATGCGCTCGACTTGGCGATGGAGCAGGAGCGTTTGAGGGGGATCATCGAGGGTCAGGCCCTCACCCACGAGGCGATGGACCCTTCGGTCCTCGGAAGGATACGGTCGGACATGGAGCGGGCCGAGGCGCAGAGACTCCAGCCGCACTTCGTCGCCTCGTTCTTCCTCGAAGCGGTGAGGCTCTTCGGGGGGAAGCCGACCGAGCCCGAGACGGGGCACTTCAGGATCGGGAAGGTGCCGGATCTGATCTTCGAGCGGGCGCGGCGTCTCCCCGGCGGCGGAAGCATATCGAACGTATACGAGCGCATTACCTTCGAGAAATCCTTGCGGAGCGTGAAGTGGAAGCCTCCGGCGGCGTTCTTCTATCCCGGCCACCCTGTTGTGGACGCCGCCGGGCAACTCGTCCTCGAACGCTGCGGTGAGAACCTCGCCCGAGGCGCAACCCTCGTGGACGAGTCCGACCCCGGCACCGAGCCCTGCGTCCTCGCGCTGCTGGAGCACACCATCCGGGACGGGAGGAAAAACCGTGACGGAGAGAATCGCCTCGCCGGACGCAGGATGCAGTTCGTCGAGGTGTCCCCGGACGGGACCACCCGAAACGCCGGTTTCGCACCGCACCTGGACTACCGTCCGATCCGGGAAGAAGAGAAGCGTGTCCTGCGCCGTATCGGAGACCTGCCAAAGGATGCAGCGGAGCGGGCCAGGAGCTACGCCGCCGGGGTGCTCGCGAGGGGGCATCTGCAAGAGTTGCGCGAGCGGCGCGGGACGCAGGTCGAGAAGGTGCGCGGGCTCGTGCGCGAGAGGCTGACGGCAGAGATCGGCTACTGGGACCGCCGTCTCGGGGAGCTCTGGGATGAGGTGGCTCGTAAGCCGGACGTGCGGGTAACCATCAACGACTTCACCCGCCGCCGCGACGAGCTCGACCGCAGGCTGCATCGCCGGATGGAAGAGCTGGAGCGCGAACTCGAGCTCATCCCCGCACCCCCGAATATCATCGGGGCCGCGCTCATCGTCCCCGCCGGGATGCTTGCGGAAGCCGGAGACCTCACCGCTTCACCCGCCCGCGTTCCCACCTTCGCCGCGAACCCGGAAGCCCGGAAACGGGTCGAGGATCTCGCGATGCAGGCCGTTATCATGGCGGAGCTGCATCTAGGCAACGATCCGCGGGACGTGTCGAAACGAAACCTCGGCTACGACGTCGAGTCGAAAGACAAGGAGACCGGACGGCTGCGCATGATCGAGGTGAAGGGGAGGGTGAAGGGGGCGACGACCGTGACGATCACCCGCAACGAGATCCTGACCTCCCTCAACAAACCCGAAGACTTCATCCTCGCCCTCATCGAGGTGGATGGCGAACACGCCGCCCAGCCACGTTACGTGAGGCGTCCTTTCGACAAGAAGCCAGGCTTCACCGAGGTCAGCGTGAACCATGACCTGAAGAAGCTGCTGGACCTGTCGGAGCTTCCGTCCTAGCCCTCCGCTAGAATGCGAGGCGTGGGAAGATCCGGAACAGACGGGCCAAGTCTCTTCCTCTACAAAGGGAAGACGCTCTACGAGTGGCTTCCCGTCGTCGTGGAGCGGATCGTGGAGCGGTTCGACCCCTTGAAGGTCATCGTCTTCGGGTCGGTGGCGCGGGGCGAGGCGGGCCACGATAGCGACATAGATCTGCTCGTGGTCTTCGAGCACGTGCAATGGGAGAACAAGCGAAAACTCGCCGTGGATATCCGCGTTGCTCTTGCCGATGTGCCTGTTCCCATAGACATCGTGGTGACCGATCCAGACGAGATCTTGCGCCGCGGGCACCTCGTCGGCCCCATCCTCAGACCCGCCCTGCGCGAAGGGAAGGTTCTGCATGAGCGATCCTGAGCGCATCGAAGAGACCGGGCGCTGGATCCGTTTCGCCCGCGAGGACCTGGAGATTGCGGAGTTGATCCTGGAGCAGGGCAGCGTGCCCAGAGCGGCTTGCTTCAACGCACAGCAGGCTGCCGAGAAGGCGTTGAAGGCGCTTCTGATTGCTCGGGATAAGGATTTCCCGAAGACCCACGAGCTTTTCGGGTTGAGTCGTTTGCTACCCGAAGACTTCGACGTCGGCGTCACGGACGAAGAATTGGTCAGCCTCGGCAAGTGGGCCGTTCAGCCACGCTACCCTGGCGACTTGCCCGATGCTACACGGGAAGACGCGCGAGCCGCCGTCAAGCAGGCCCGCGTAATCTTCGAGACGGCGCTGAAAGACCTCGAAGACCACGGCTACGACCAGAAAGAGGAGCGCGACGAACCCGACGAGGAGGACGCTTGACCTACCGTAAGAAGATAATAGAGGTGGCGCTGCCGCTGGACGAGATCAACGCGCAGTCTTCCCGCGAGAAGTCCATCCGCCACGGCCACCCCTCAACGCTTCACCTGTAGCGGGCACGGACCACGAGCTACAGCGTTTACGTTAGGCGTGAATCACGGTTTACGTTATTATGTGGGCTGTGATCCGAAGCTTCCAGGACAAGGAGACGCGCCGGATCTGGGAGAGGAGGCATTCGAGGGCGGTGCCGTCGAATCTCCAGAGGAAGGCGTTGAGGAAGCTCGTCGAGGTAAACAACGCCGAGGACTTGAACGACCTGCGCGTACCGCCGGGCAACCGGCTAGAGAAACTGTCCGGCGACCGGGAGGGGCAGCACAGCATAAGGATCAACGACCGTTACCGGGTTTGTTTCGAGTGGGGGGAGGGCGACGCCCACCAGGTGGAGGTCGTGGACTACCATTAGGAGGACGACGATGGAAGAGAAGGTCATGCCGCCCGTTCACCCCGGCGAGCTGCTGCGCGAGGAGTTCCTGGGGCCGATGGGCATAACGCCTTACCGGCTGGCGAAGGACATCGGCGTGCCGGTGCAGCGGGTCCACGAGCTCGTTCACGAGCGTCGCGGCGTCACCGCCGACACCGCCTTGCGCCTCAGCCGCTACTTCGGCATGAGCGAGGGTTACTGGATGAACGCCCAGAAGCACTACGAGTTGGAGGTCGAGAAGGACCGCCTCGGCGCGGCCCTCGATAGCATACGTCCGCGCTCGCAGGCCACGGCGTAGACCAAAGTCCACGATGAGACGATAGCCGAAGACCGGAAGCCCGGATCGGAAGGAGCGCACGCTTGACGTATCGCAAGAAGCTGATAGAGGTGGCGCTGCCGCTGGATGAGATCAACGCCCAATCCTCCCGCGAGAAGTCCATCCGCCACGGCCACCCCTCGACGCTTCACCTGTGGTGGGCGCGGCGTCCCCTCGCCGCCTGCCGGGCCGTCCTCTTCGCCTCGCTGGTGGACGACCCGTCGGAGCCGGACGCGCCACCGGGGCTTCTGGACCGGATGGATGAGTTGCCGAAGCCCGACCCGCTCCCCGCCGGATGGGACGGGATGCCCGAGGATAAACGCCGCCGCCAGCGGCTCTTTACGTTTATACGGAGGCTGGTGAGGTGGGAGAACTCCTCTGATGAGGTCATCCTCGGGACGGCGCGGCGTTTGATCCTCGCGGCGACAGACGGCAACCCGCCGCCGGTACTCGACCCGTTCTGCGGGGGCGGTTCTATACCGCTGGAGGCCCAGCGGCTGAGTCTTGAGGCGCACGGGAGCGACCTGAACCCGGTGGCGGTCATGATCACGAAGGCCCTCATCGAGCTGCCGCCGAAGTTCGCCGGAGAGCCACCCGTAAACCCGCAGTCCCGCAAGACCGCCGACCTCTCCTCGTGGCGCGGGGCGCAGGGGCTCGCCGAGGACGTACGCCACTACGGGGCCTGGATGCGCGAGCAGGCGAAAGAGCGCATCGGCTACCTCTACCCGGCCGGCCCCGACGGCGAGACCGTCATAGCCTGGCTCTGGGCGAGGACCGTCCGCTGCCCCAACCCGGCCTGAGGGGCGACTTCGACCGCGTACACGCCGCGCCGGCTTCGAGCGGTGACGTGGCCGACGAGCCAGAGGCCCGGCTCGTCGTCCTCGGCCCCGAGTCCACCTACCGCCAGAACGACCCGGAGTGCGCCGCCGTGGGGCAGCGCGTCGAGCTACTGAACAACCGGGGCGGCTCGCCGCGTCACTACCGGAACGCGCTGGTCTTTCTAGCTCCGGATAGGGGACGGATGGAAAACCTGGAGCAGACTACCCGCCGCTACCTCGCCTGGAAATCCATCTTGAGCGAGGAGGAGCAACTCAACCTCGACGCGCACGACCGCCGCCAGGCCAGGGAGAACCGCGAGAAGCTCGATGGCGCGGTGGACCTTCAGATCGAGGAGGCGTACCAGTGGCTCCTGTACCCTGGCGAGGAGCCGGGGCCGGACGGGAAGATGGTCCTCGAATGGAGCACGGTGAAGATCGGGACCGGAGGAACCCTCGTGGAGCGCGCCTCGCGCCGAATTGTCTCCGATGGCGCGCTGGTCACGAAATGGGCGCCTATAAACCTCAAGAAGGAACTCGACGCTTATCTCTGGCGTGGCGGAGAGCACGTCTCCCTCAAGCTGGTCCGGGAAGACCTCGCCAAATACCTCTACCTCCCGCGCCTCAGAGATGGAAGGGTGCTCGAAGAGACCGTCCGGGACGGCGCCGCCTCGGGCGAGTTCTTCGGCTACGCCCAGGCCGTGACCGCGGGCGGCCGATACGAGGGCTTGAAGTTCGGAGAGGCGGGAGTGACGATCTACGTGGACGAGTCGAGCGTCCTCGTCCACCCCGACGCCGCCAGGAGGCAGGTCGAAGCCGAATCCGATCAGCAGCCGCGGGTCTACGCGCCGGGGAATGGTGGAGGAGGCGGAGTCGGAGAGGGAAACGGTGGATCAAGGGATGGAAGTGCAAACGGTGGAGGGATAGTAGATACTCCGACCCCCGCTGAACCGGCCGAGGATCTCTCCAGGAGTTTTCACGGCGTAGTCGAGATAGACCCGACGCGGCTCGGGGGGAGCGCGGGGGCTATCAATCAGGAGGTCGTGCAGCGGCTGGCTTCGATCATGGGCTCGAACGTCCGGGTGACGCTGGAGATTCAGGCCGACGTCCCCGATGGCATCCCGGAGAAGATCGAGCGCGACGTGTCGGAGAATTGCAACACGCTCAGGTTTCGAGAGTACGATTTCCGGGAGTAGCTTCCGAACGTGCCCGGCCCGCTGATTTTGCTACCCTTCTCGCCAGAGTGGAAAGGATAAGAGGATTATGTCGAGTGGAGCTTTGCAACAGACGGGCGTCGAGCAAGATCAGCGCATACCCACGATGTACCA
>JACCTS010000613.1 GCA_013812245.1 Rubrobacter sp. | reverse complement strand
ACGCTGGAGAATACGAAGCCGGGGAGTTCGGCTTCTCAGTGCCGATTGCGCAGAAGTTCTCCGACCAGCAGATCAACGGTCCTACGATCCTCGGCGGTCTCGGCTGCCCGTCCAACGACGAGTACGGGGACCAGCCGCCCATCCCTGACGCTTCGGAGCTCGAGACCGAGCCCGGTGAGGAAAAGATCGTCGTCTTGAGCCGCGGTCTCTGCTTCTTTTCGGAAAAAATAGAGCAGGGACAGCTAGCCGGGTACGACGTCGTAGTGATTGGGAACCACCACGAAGGCGCCGCAGGCGGTGAGACTCCCGACGCTCCGCTTTGCGGTAGCCCCGGGCACGAGTTTGAGCCGACTGCTTCGGCGATCTGCATAGGGCATCGTGCCATGCACCTCATCTTCAACGACGAGCCCGAATATGAACCCGTGGTCGGGGAGTCGCCCGATCTTCCTCCCATTGGCACGATCGGAGAGAAGATAAGAGGAGCGGCGGCCTTTGACGCCTGGGGATACCTGAACCAGTATGATTACAGGACGGGAGAGTTCATCGACTTCTACGCTCCCAGAGAGACGCTTAACCGCAAGAACGCCTTCGGAAAGGGGACCCTCTCCGTGCATGAGATCGAAACCGATCAGCGGCGCGGTGTCAACTTAGGCTACTTAGCTTGGTACGCGGCCGGCCTGAAGGTCGTGAAGTTCGGGCCCAATGGCATCAAAGAGCTTGGCACTTACAGGCACCGCAGGGGGAACGATTTCTGGGGTGTAAGTCTCATCCCCCAGGCCCAACGCCGCCCGCTCATCGTGATGAGCGACAGGGACTATGGGCTTTGGATATTCAAATATACCGGGAGGCAGTGAAAAAGGCCTGCCCACCACAAGGTGGTTAATAAATTGAGTTCGTTGGGCCCCCCTCACCTGGGCATATAACGTTGGTGGCCCCAACGGGATTCGAACCCGTGCTACCGCCTTGAAAGGGCGGCGTCCTGACCTGGCTAGACGATGGGGCCCGCTCAAAGCGACTTTACACGGGGGACAAAGCCACCGAATCCCGGCGCGCCACCTCCGCCTTAAGCCCGGGCGCGCCGACCCCTTCACGCTGGAGCCCGACACCTGAGCCCGCCGGCGCATGAAAAAGGGCCGCCGACCCTCCTGTTTGCTCCGGACTGTCCTGATATCAGAAGATTTAGGACGAAGTTGCCGTGCGAAAGCAGCATCCAAGTCGAACAAAACCAAACGAAGGTCCCCTACGGAGGCCGAATTGGGTGATCACCGTTAAGTCGAGGAACGATCCGCCAACGGAAATCGCCCGAGCTCAAGGCGCTGGAGCGGGTGGAGGGTGACCCGAACGCTACACGTAACCTCTCAATTCGTCGGCCTGGGCAACACGCTGAACCGCGATATCGAAGGCAGCATCTCTCAAAGAGGTCTTATCGTCTTCAGCTCTGGCGAAAACATGAGCGGTCGCCTCCGACATTTTCTTCTCGAGCTCCTCATTAACCTGACCCTTCTCCCACTGAAACTGCTGTATGTTCTGGACCCACTCGAAGTAAGAGACGGTCACACCGCCTGCATTAGCAAGGATGTCTGGCACGACCGTAATTCCCCTGTCTCTCAAAACATCATCGGCGACTGGAGTTGTCGGGGCATTGGCGCCTTCCACAATGAGCTTCGCGTTGATGTTCGATGCGTTCCTGCTGTCTATCACCCGCTGAATTGCAGCGGGAACAAGGATGTCGCACTCGAGTTCCAGCAGTTCGTCGTTGGAAACCTTGTCGGCTTCGGTGTACTCGGTCAGGGATTTGGATTCTTTGTGATGTTCAGTCACTCGCACCAGATCGAGTCCCTGACGATTGTAGATTCCGCCGGCTGCGTCCGATACGGCAACGACTTTGGCGCCCTCCTCGGCCGCCAGGGCAGCCGTCCATTGACCGACGTTTCCATATCCCTGGATGACGACAGACGCGCCGTCTAAGCTCTTTCCGTTGCGTTTGGCCGCTTCGCCCGCGCAAATGACCACTCCACGCCCTGTAGCTTGATCCCGTCCCGGCGAACCGCCGAGCTCAACTGGCTTCCCCGTCACTATTCCCGGTGTATGGCCGTGTTGTTGGCCGTAGGCGTCCATCATCCACGCCATTGTTTGAGCGTTCGTTCCCATATCCGGGGCGGGAATGTCGCGGTTCACACCGATGATGTAGGAGATCA
>JACCTS010000574.1 GCA_013812245.1 Rubrobacter sp. | reverse complement strand
CCTTGGTGGGTTCGAGTACGCAGTCGAGGCGGCGGAGGACCGTCAGGGGCAGGATGACCTTGCCGTACTCGCTCGGCTTGTAGTTGCCCCGCAGCAGGTCGGCGACCGACCAGATAAAGGCCGCGTGGTTCTTGAGCCTGGTCTCGGATGCAGATGTGTTCTCGGCCGCCAATGTCACCCCTCCATTAGACGTTCCCCTCAAAGGTATCCAACTTGCTGCGGAGTGCCTTCACTCGAGCAAAGCCTCACCGGCCGTGCCGGGTGTGGCCAGGGAGTAGAGGGTTCGCGGCTACGAGGAGAGGGGAGCCGTCTGCGGCCGCGGCAGTTCCAGAGTGGCCGCGACGCGAGCGCCTAATTCCGCGATCGCGAGCGCCTTGGTCCGGGCGACGGGTCGTCCTTTGAGGACCTCCCATGAGCACCACTCGGGATGGTCGATGCCGAGCCCGAAGTACCCGCAGGCGAGGCAAAGCACCGTTCCGTAAAGCCCCTCATAGGTTGGGCGGGAAAGGGCGTTGTCACAGATGTGTCCAGGCTGCAATGCAGGGCCTTCGGATCGAGGGAAGAGAGCTCTCCCACCCAAGCATCTGACCAGATCCCTTGCAGTGGTGGTCGTCACAGCCCTGGGGAGACGCTCCGGGGCTATCGCTAGCAAACTCGAACTCCTTCCACGGGAGTTGCTTTGTAGCTACATTCTAGGTATTATTGCTACATGGTTGAGGTCGGTGTCCGGGAGCTGAAGAACTCGCTTAGCAGCTACCTGAAACGGGTGCGCCAGGGAGAGACGGTGGTAGTGACCGATAGAGGAGTGCGGATCGCCCGGGTTATCCCCGTTGGAATACCCGAGCACACTGCGAGTCTCATGGCTGAGGGTCGGGTCAGCTGGTCAGGAAAGAAGTTCGTCTCGCCCCCAAAGGTGCCCCATCTGACACCCGGCCCCCCCCTCTCCGATTACATAGCTGAGGACCGCGGCTGAAGCTCTACCTCGATTCCAGTGCGCTCATAAAGGCTTTCGTTCCAGAGCAAGGACGCGGAGCCGTCCTCGACCTCTTGACGAGAGCCACGATCATCGCCACATCCAGGGTTACCTATGTGGAGTGCCGCGCTGCTTTGTCCCGCGCTAAGCGAGAAGGGCGACTGCAGGCGCGAGGAGAGTCATTGGCTACCCGCAATCTCGACGACCGCTGGCTCCAACTGCAGATAGTGGAGTTCGATGACGAACTAACCAGGAACGCAGGAGAACTCGCGCGGGCTCATGCCTTACGCGCTTTGGACGCCATACATCTCGCCTCCGCTGGCGTGATCGTGGAGGAGTCATTACGCGAGGTTACGTTCGCATGCTGGGACCGAAGGCTGTGGGAAGCAGCCGAAAGTTCAGGGTTCAGGGTGGCACCGGAAAGAAGTCCATGATCCGTTCGGCTCGACACGGGAGGAAGCGAGACCGGACGTCGATCCGCATCCCGCCGCCTACACCGACCCCAGGCCCTCGCGTCGGCGAGGCTGTGGATACGCCACCGCTCGGTGGCGTATCGCTCTAACAATCACCCTCGGTGAACGGCTGCTTCCCTCGATCGTATAGAGAAGCCGATAGCTGCCCACGCGAGCCGACCAGACTCCCTTCAGTCGACCCAACAGCTGCTTCCCGGCCACATAGGGATCGATCTCGAGCTCGGTGAGCGTGTTATCGATTGCATCTTGCAGCTTCGGGGGGAGGTCCTGGAAATGAGTCCGGGCCTCCCGGGTGAGGAAGACCCGAGCCACTACTTAGACTCACGTCTGAGGTCCGTAAGAGAGGTAAGACGGCCGGCCTTAACGTCTTTGTCACTACATTGTAAAGCCTCCATCAGGTCGCTGTCCTGAAGGATCTCTAGCGTTTCCTCGAGAGCTTCGAACTCATCGGCTGAAAGGAGCACCGCCGACGGTCGTCCGTTCCTGGTGATCAGAACGTGCTCATGACGTTTTTCCAGATCGTCCAGCAGCTCGGTCAGATTGGAGCGGGCTTCGCTGAAGGGCACTATCTTCGCCATTATGGGTGAGTGTACAGTATTTCGTACATTGAGGCTACCTCAGAGCCTGGCCCCGTCGGCTCATGTTTGCGCTCTTCGGGCGGCTTCAAACGGGGCTCGATCGAACAAGAACCGGCTGTGGGTGATCTTGCCGTCCTTGACGGTGACGCACTCGGCGCCGGGTGCGCTCTTGACCGGGACAGTCTCGGTGTCGTACATGATCAGAGCCGTCTCCTCGTCACCGAAGGCGGCGATCATGTGCGCGTCGGCGAGGATCTGCACAAAGGGGGCCATGAATGCTCGATATGCCTCGGCACCCTCGATACGTCCCGCCGGTGCGTCGCACGAAATGTCCTCGGAGATGTAGGTCATGGCTTGATCGAGGTCCT
>JACCTS010000049.1 GCA_013812245.1 Rubrobacter sp. | reverse complement strand
CTTCGGAGTCCTGAACGAGGTGTTTCTATGAGATCCGTGATCCCGAGGCCGTTCCTGCTTGTCCTGACGCTGATGCTGGTGGTCGGAGGGATCGCCTTTATCGAACTTCGCCTCGATGCGGTGGGTACGGCGGCTCCGCGAGCATCAGCAGATAGCAGCCCTAACACTGCGCCCCGGCCTGGTGAGCCGAAGGCCCAACCAGAAGTCGCCGAAGAGCGGGGAATGTCCGTACCGGCGAAGAATCATTCCGAAGACATGCGGGATCGCATGGCGTCGAATCCCGAAGCGAAGGACGAGCGCATTGCCCGCAAAGAGAAGGAGTTTGACCGGGCGGAGGAGATCGCAGCCCCGAGCGGTTTCATAAACGCGGATGACGTCTCGATAAACGCGGCCAGGGGCGAAAAGGTCATCCTGCTGGATTTCTGGACCTACAGCTGCATCAACTGTCAGCATACACAGCCTTACATCAACCGCTGGCACGAGAGATACGCAGACGACAGGCTCCAGGTCGTGGGTGTCCACACGCCGGAGTTCGGGTTCGAGAAGGAGTACGCCAACGTGGAGCAGGCGGTTCGTGAGGCTGGGATCGAATACCCCGTCGTCCTCGACAACTCATACGCCACCTGGAACGCATACGACCAGCGGTACTGGCCTGCTATGTACCTGATCGACGCTGACGGTTTCATCCGCTACAGGCATTTCGGCGAGGGAGCGTACGGGGAGACGGAAGCGAAGATCCGGGAGTTGCTTGCCGAGCGGGACCGTCTCCAGAACTGATCTGGCATGGTAGGGCGGACGAGCTTTCGTTGCCGAACAGACGTCACTTCCGAATATCAGAAGGGACTCATGAGTGGTAAAGATCTGAAGGTAGCGTGGAGAAGCTTGCCAGGACGTAGATTACTCGTGGCGGTCATGGTTGTGATCGCGCTGGCAGGCTGCGGAACGGAACAGAGCCGGGCTGAGAGAAGTGCCGCTGGGGAGACACACGGCATGACGGCGAAACCGCCCCCCGCACCCGAACCAGCCAGGTCACCGCTTCCGAAAGAGAAACCCGCCGGGCGGGTGATCACACTCGGTTCCTCTCCTGAAGGGGTGGTAGCAGACCCCGTGACCGGGCTCGTCGCGGTCGGTCTTCCCAACCCCGACAGGCTTGCGCTGGTAGACGGTGACAGCGGGAAAGTGGTCGGCAGGGTGACGCTCCCCGAGTCGCCCCGACACCTCGGCCTCGCCAGATCCGGAGGCCCGGTGCTCGTGCCGGCCGAGCGTTCCAATTCCCTCGTGCGGATCGGCCTGCCTGACGGCAAGGTCTTGAGCGAGACGCCGGTTGGCAAATTTCCTCACGGCGTGGCCTCCGCTCCTAACGGACGGGTCTTCGTAGTCAACGAGTTCGGGAACACCGCTTCGGTGATCGAAGGAGACCGCGTGATCGAGACCCTTGAAACCCCGCTACAGCCGGGAGGCGTGGCTGTTACTGATGACGGTTTGGTGGGGGTGGTGGGTGTCAGGGGGCTCGCGCTGGAAGTCTACGACGCTGATACGCTGGATTCTCTGGGCCGCGCGGGCGCGGGCGAGGGGCCGACACACATCGTCGCCGGATCCGGGAACCGCTTCTATGTCGCCGACACGCGAGGCGACGCCATCCTCGTCTATGAGACGCGTCCGGAGCCGGAACAGCTAGCTCGCGTGCCGCTTTCCGGAAGCTCACCGTACGGGATAGCAATAGATAACAGAAGGGACTATCTCTGGGTAACGCTTACCGCCGAGAACCGTTTGATCCAGCTTACTCTGGACGGCGAATCACCACACGAGGTTGCCAGCTACCCAACCGTCCGTCAGCCAAATAGCGTGGCCGTGGACCCGGCAAGCGGTCGTGTCTACGTTGCCGGTCGTACAGCAGGGAAGCTGCAGATCATAGATCCGCGACCAAGCAGGTGATTCGCGCGGATACCGGTTACGTCGTAGACTTGGCGTACTCCTTGGCCGAACTGTTAAGCGTTTTGTAAGGATCCGGCAAGGGCTGCGTAATGACCATCGCTTAACCTGAGAAGCAGCTTGGTGGACTCATCATCAGAGGAAAGACGAGGCAACTTCGAGCACTCGTTCCGGGAAGAAAAACCGCGAGCGCATTCGGAGATCGAAGATGCTCCCGGAGCCGGCCTGGCGATCACGCGCGGCCTGATCGAGGCGCACGGCGGCACGATCGGCGTCGAGAGCGAGGTTGGCGAGGTCACGCGCTTCTACTTCACGCTACGCCGTGCGTAAAGGCCCAACTAATAGGAAGCTCCGTTGAAGGAAACTCACTAACTTCAGAAAGATACCAGAAAGGATGAGCACCGAGTGAAAGAGAAATTCTCTCCAAAAAGAGCTACCAGGGAGCCCGAAGATATGACCTCGCGGGCGGCGGCGGTCCTGCGGAAGAACGACATGGGCGGATGGACCCGCGCCTCACCCACACTCTACCCGCACCAGTGGAGCTGGGACTCTGCCTTTATCGCAATAGGGCTTGCGCACCTGGACACCGGGCGCGCAGCCGCTGAGATTCGCTCCCTCCTGGATCACCAGTGGAGGAACGGCAAGATCCCGCACATCGTCTTCAACCCGGAAGCCCCGCCGGAGAGCTACTTCCCCGGTCCCGAACACTGGGCCAGCGCGGCCGACTCCCCGGATGCCCCATCCGGCCCGGCCCGTACCAGTGGTCTCTGCCAGCCTCCGGTGCACGCTATAGCAGCCCTGCGCATCCTCCACGTCGCCGAGGCACGGGGCGAAGGCGTCGCCGAGGCGAGGGAGTTCCTGCACGAGGTTTACCCGAAGCTCCTGGCGTGGCACCGCTACCTCGCCACGCAGCGTGACCCCGAAGGCTCGGGACTCGTGACCATCTACCATCCATGGGAGAGCGGCACGGACAACTCCCCGCGCTGGAGCGCCGCCTTGGAGCGGGTCGAGGTCGGGGAGATGCCTGACTACGAGCGCCCTGACCTGGGGCACGTCCCCGATCCTTCCGAGCGGCCGACGGGCTACGAGTACGACCGCTTTATATGGCTGGTCGAGGTCATCAAAAGGACCGGCTGCGACGACGCCCTCCTCCACGGCACCAGCCCTTTTTTGGCCAAGGACGTGCTGGCGAGCGCGATCCTGGTGCGGGCGAACGAAGCCCTGCTCGACATAGCGGAAGTTGCCGGCGCTCCTGAAGACGACCGCGCCACGATCCGGGCCTGGATCGAACGCGGCCGACGGGGCCTCGACGAACGATGGGATCCTAAGCTCGGCCTCTGCCTCGACTACGACCTGCGCGCCAGCAAGACGCTCAAGGCCCGCACCATCGCTGGCTTCGCACCGCTCATAGCCGGCAGCGAGAAAGTCGACAGGCTCGAAACTCTCCTCCGGGTCTTCGACTCGCGCGTCTTTACGGGCAACCATGACCTCCGGTGGCCGCTGCCCCCGAGCACGAGCCCAGACCAGACAGGCTTCCACCTTCGCAGCTACTGGCGCGGCCCTATATGGCCTGTCATGAACTGGCTCTTCTGGTGGTCGCTGGAGAAGACGGGTGAGCACCAGAGGGCTTCCCAGATCAGGAATTCCGGTCTCGCGCAGCTTTCGGACAGGTGTTTCGGCGAGTATTACGAGCCCTTTACCGGCGAGGCTCTGGGCTCGGACGATCAGTCCTGGACCGCGGCCGTGGCCCTCGACTGGCTGGCGAGCGAGGAGGTTTCAGAGAAGCCATGACCTACCAGCCGATACAGGAGTACGGGATCGTCGGGGACATGCACAGCGCCGCGCTGGTCGGTACGGACGGCTCGATAGACTGGCTGTGCTTCCCCCACTTCGATTCCCCGAGCGTCTTCGCCGCCATCCTCGACGACGAGAAGGGCGGACGCTTTAAGATAGCGCCCGCGGTAGAGGGAGCGGCCCGCAAGCAACTGTACTGGCCCGACACGAACGTACTCGTGACGCGCTTCTTCTCGCCTGACGGGGTCGGGGAGATCATCGACTATATGCCCGTGGGCATCCCCGACAACGGGCATGGCTATCACCAGCTCATCCGGCGCGTCAGGGTTGTGCGGGGCGAGATGAGCTTCCGGGTCGAGTGCTCCCCGGCCTTCGACTACGCCCGCGAAAAGCACGAGACCGAGATCACCGACGAAGGCGCGTGCTTCCGCTCGCCGGACCTGGGCCTGGGGCTTGCGACGCGCGTTCCACTTGAGGAAAACGCGGGATCTGCGGTCGCGGACTTTACGCTGGGCGAAGGGGAGACAGCAGTGTTCGTGCTCAGGGAGATCGAAGCCGGCGGCGGCTGCGGGGTCTCGTTCTCCGTAGAGGAAGAGGACGATCTCTTCAAACAGACCGTGGAGTACTGGCGCCGCTGGCTCTCGAAGTGCACGTACACGGGTCGCTGGCGCGAGGTCGTCCAGCGCTCGGCGCTCGCGCTCAAGCTCCTGACGTTCGAGCCGACGGGGGCGATAGTGGCCGCCCCCACGATGGGCTTGCCTGAAGGGGTTGGTGGAGAGCGCAACTGGGATTACCGCTACACCTGGATCCGGGACGCCGCCTTCACCCTCTACGGCCTCCTGCGCATCGGCTTCACCGAGGAAGCCAGGGCGTTCATGGGCTGGATCGAGGCACGCTGCCGGGACTCCGGAACCGACGGTTCCCTGCAACTAATGTACGGACTGGATGGGCACCACGACCTGACCGAGGAGACCCTGGACCACCTCGACGGCTACCGCGGCTCGCGGCCGGTCAGGCTCGGCAACGGCGCCTACGACCAGTTGCAACTGGACATCTACGGCGAGCTCATGGACGCCGTCTACCTCTACAACAAGCACGGCAACCCCATCTCCTACGACCTGTGGACCCGTTTGAGGACCCTCATTAACTGGGTCTGCGACAACTGGCAGCGCGAAGACGAGGGGATCTGGGAGATCCGAGGCGGGCGGCGCCACTTCGTCTACTCCAAGCTCATGTGCTGGGTCGCCGTAGATCGGGGCCTCAGGCTCGCCTCCAAGCGCTCCTTCCCCGCCGACCGGGAGCGGTGGCTCGCGGTGCGCGACGAGATCTACGAGGAGATCATGGACAGGGGATGGAGCCCCCAGCGTAATGCCTTCGTCCAGTCCTACGACGACGACACCCTCGACGCCTCCAACCTCATCATGCCCCTCGTCTTCTTCCTCGCCCCCAACGACCCCAGGATGCTCGGCACCCTCGACGCCACCAACCGGCCCCCGCGCGACGGCGGGCTGGTCGCGAACAGCCTCGTGTACCGCTACGACGTCGAGAAGTCCTCGGACGGGCTCGCGGGCGAGGAAGGCACGTTCAGCCTGTGTACGTTCTGGCTCGTCGAGGCGCTGACGCGCGCGGGAAGGACCGACGAGGCGCGCCTGATGTTCGAGCAGATGCTCGGCTACGCCAACCACCTCGGGCTGTACGCCGAGGAGATCGGGCACTCAGGCGAGGCCCTTGGCAACTTCCCGCAAGCCTTCACCCACCTGACCCTCATCAGCGCCGCCTTCAACCTCGACCGGGCGCTCGGAAAAAACAGCTAGAGAAGGAGAAATTTTGACTGAACCGATGAACGAGTACGGCGTCGTGGGCCTGGGCCTGATGGGCGGCAACCTCGCCCGCCAGGCACTGGAGAAGGGCATTCGGGTGGTCGGCCATACCCTGGAAGGCGCCCCGCCCGACATGGTGGAGGCGGGCCTCGAAGAGGCGGCGTCGCTGCAGGATCTGAAGGACAACCTCTCTGTGCCGCGGGCGGTCTTCCTGTACGTGCCGGCGGGTCCGGTGGTGGACAAGCTCCTCGACGACCTCGCCGCCATACTGGACGAGGGCGACGTCATCGTGGACGGCGGCAACTCCTACTGGGGGGATTCGATCCGCCGTCACGAACGTCTGAAAGAGCAGGGGGTCCGGCTCGTGGACCTCGGCACGAGCGGCGGCTTCGACGGCGCGCGTCACGGGGCCTGCTTCATGGCCGGCGGGGAGCCGGAGGCGATCTCACGGGTCGAGCCGATCCTGGAGGAGCTCGCGGTGGATGGCGGGTACGTCCACGCCGGCCCTCCGGGGTCCGGGCATTTCACGAAGCTCGTCCACAACGGCATAGAATTCGGGATGCTCCAGGCCATCGGCGAGGGGATGGACCTGCTGGAACACTACCGCGACGACCTGGACGTGGCCGAGGTCCTGAGGTGCTGGCGCAACGGCTCGGTGATCCGTTCGTGGCTCGTGGACCTGATGGAGAAGGCCTACAGATCAGAGGGCGGTCTCTCGGAGATCCCGGCCTACGTCGAGGATACGGGCGAGGTGAACTGGCTCGTGGACGACGCCCTGCACATGGAGGTGCCCATACCCGTGATCTCGCAGTCCGTGATGCAACTCTTTGCCTCGCGCGACAGCGATAAGAACTGGGCCCGGTCCATCGCCATGATGCGCCACGGCTTCGGCGGCCACCCCTACGGCTCCGACGAAGCGGTCGTACGCGAGCGCAGGGAAGGACGTATTGGAGGTTTCCTGAGTGAATAGGGCCACCTCACGCATACTAACCGAATTAACGGGAAGACAGCGCTCATGGGAGGAAGCGGAGAGGGCGCCCGCGCAGTCGAGGTCCGCACACCGACCAGAAAATCTTCCCGTTGCGCTCCCGTTGTTCCAGACCGCTATCCTGGTGGTCGAGGAAGAAGGGGGGTATTGACGTGCTGCTCGCTGGTGACATAGGCGGCACAAAGACCGCCCTGGCAGTCTTGTCCCCCGATGATGGGCCGCACGCACCGGTGGTGGAGGAGGTTTTCGCGAGCGCCCGCTACCCGAGCCTTGAAGCGCTCGCGAGCGAGTTTCTGGAGGAAAACGGCCTGCCGGTGGACCGCGCAAGCTTCGGTGTCTCCGGCCCGGTGACCGGCGGCAAGGCCGCGGCCACGAACCTGCCCTGGGAGATGGACGAGGCACGTTTAGGGAAAGCCTTGGGCCTACGATCGGTTCG
>JACCTS010000548.1 GCA_013812245.1 Rubrobacter sp. | reverse complement strand
CTGGAGGAGCGCGATCAGGGTCATCGCTTCGCGTCGTGCCGCTCCAGCGCCAGCTCGATGAGGTGGTCAAGTAGCTCCTCATACAGGAGTCCGCTGGCGTTCCAGAGTCTCGCGTAGACGCTGGTGGGGGTGAAGCCGGGGATGCTGTTGATCTCGTTGAGCAGGAGCCTATCCGTGCCGCGCTCCACGAAGAAGTCCACCCTTGCCATGCCTGCGGCGTCTATGGCCGTGTACGCGGCCCGGGCGATGCGCCGTATCTCTTCCATGGTCTCGTCAGGAAGGTCGGCGGGAACGATGAGCTCCATCCCACCCTCGACGTACTTGGCTTCGTAGTCGTAGAAGCCGTCTTGCTGGAGGAGTATCTCGCCGGGTACGGAGACCGCCGGGTCTTCGTTGCCGAGCACCGCCACCTCCACCTCGCGGGCGTCAACACCCTTCTCCACGATGAGGCGCCGGTCCAGCTTCGCCGCCGCGTCGAGGGCTTTCTCCAGACCGGCGGCGTCTTCTGCCTTGCTTATGCCGACGCTCGAGCCGAGGTTCGCGGGCTTGACGAAGCACGGATAGCCTATTGTCTCTTCGATCTCCCGCACTCTGGAGCTTCGGTCTTCACGCCACTCGTTGCGGGTAAGGCCGATCCACGCGACCTGCGGGAGGTCGTGGTGGGTGAAGATCTTCTTCATGGTGATCTTGTCCATCCCTACGGCGCTCGCCAGCACCCCGCTCCCGACGTACGGGACGCCAGCGAGCTCCAGCATGCCCTGTATGGTGCCGTCCTCGCCGTAGGGACCGTGCAGCACCGGGAAGACCACGTCCACGCCGCCGAGATCCGCGGGCAGTTTCTCCTCCGCTGCAACTGGCGGGCCGGAGACGGGTGCTTCGAGGGTGGAACCGTCGGGCAATTCTTTGGAGCTGGATTCCAGCTCGCGCATGGGATCGCCCGAGGAGATCCAACGTCCCTCCCGGGTTATGCCGACGGGAACCACATCGTAGCGCCCGCTCGCCCGCAGGGCTTCGGCGATGGCGCGCGCGGAGGCAAGGGAGACCTCGTGCTCCCCGCTTCGCCCCCCGAACACAACCATGACCCGGACCACCGCGCTCCTTTCGATCTTCCGGCCGCTCTCGCTTACAGCCCGCCCATCGTAGCAAAGGGCGGGACGAGCTTTCTAAGCCCCCTTTGGGACGAGGCCCAGAAGGTCGGCACGCTCGCGCATCGCGGCGGCCACGAACTCTATGTGCTCGTTCAGGTCAACGCCAAGCTCCTCGGCGCCGCTCGTGATGTCTTCACGGTTCACGCTCGCAGCGAAAGATTTCTGCTTCATCTTCTTGCGGACGCTCTTCGCCTTCAGGCCGTCTAGTCCCTCGGGCCGCATGAGCGCCACGGCGGTTATGAAGCCGGAGAGTTCATCCACGGCGTAGAGGGTCTTCGACATCCGGGTATCGCGGGGCACATCGAGGTAATCGGCGTGTCCCTTTATGGCGTGGAGCACGTCCTCCGGGTACCCGAGCCTCTCCAGCTCACCGATCCCGACCATCGGGTGTTCGTCCGGTGTGGGGTGCTTTTCGTAGTCCATGTCGTGTAGCAGGCCGGTGACGCCCCACTTCTCCTCGTCCTCGCCGAACCTCGCAGCGTAGGCGCGCATGGCGGCCTCCACGGCCAGCATGTGCTTCCTGAGCGACTCGCTCTCCGTCCACTCGCAGAGCAACTCCCAGGATTCCTCGCGGTTCAAAGCGTCCAAGGGTTTCGCAACTCCTTCCCGAGATCTTCGACGACGAACGGCTATTGTACCCGCGCCTGGCTCTACGGACATAGAAAAAGCGGCAAGGGATCGTTCGATCATACGTCGCCCGCTTCCGCCGTCGAGCTGGCGACGAAAGCCGTCTGGGGTCGTCTAGCCGCCGGCGTAGGAGACGTTTATGACGCCGTCTAAGGTGTTGATCTGCTGCACGGAGTGGGTGCTCCCTCCGGCGAGGAGCGTGACTTTGAGGTCTCCGTCACCGGGGTCTTTCTTCTGGATCTTGCACGAGAGTTGCTCTCCGTGGGGATCAAAAGCATAGCGCTTGGGCACAGGGCCGCCACCGAGCACGGCCTCCTCATCGCCGACGTTGCACAGGCCCGAGAAAGTGACACCCGAATCCCCCTCCACCCGGAGCACGACTTCCGGCCCCCCGCCTGGGCTCTCCAGCGTACCGGTCTCCATCGTTGTCTCCAGCCCGGTGGTGGGGAAGGCCGATGCGCTCGGCGTGGGCTCGGAGGTCGCGCCGGTGGGGCCGCCGGTGGCAGTGGGGGGATCCTCTTCCGAACAGCCCGCCGCGAACATCATGGCGGCGAGCAGCCCTGCTGCGAGGCTCTTCTTCACGTTGTCCGACATCGTTCCCGCACCGGACGCATTTTAGCCGGAACTGCCTTCGCCGGAGGAATCATGCCTTCTCCGCCAACTCCCGCGCTCGAAGCAGCACGGCGTCGAGCATCTCCGGTTTCAGGACGCCCGTGAACGTGTTCTGCTGGGAGACATGGTAGCAGCCGAGGAGGGTGACGCCGTCTCCGCCCACCACGTGTTCCGTTCCATGGCCGAACTTAGGCTTCGGCCGTACTCCGTACAGGCGCAGGGCGGCGTCCCAGGCGAATGCGCCGAGGCAGACGATCACCCTGGCATTTAGAAACTCCAGTTCTCGAGCGGCGAACGGGAGGCAGGCGTCACGCTCCGCGGGTGTGGGCTTGTTCATCGGAGGGGCGCATCGGACGGCGGCGGAGATCCAGACCCCGGAAAGCCGGAGGCCGTCGTCTCTATGAAGCGAGACGGCGCTGTTAGAGAGGCGCGCACGGTACAGCCCAGCGAAGAGGAAGTCACCGGAACGGTCGCCGGTGAAGAACCGCCCCGTCCGGTTTGCCCCATGCGCCGCCGGAGCGAGGCCGAAGACCACGATCTCTGCATCCGGATCCCCGAAGCCGGGTACGGGCCGGCCCCAGTACGCCTCGTCGTGATAGGCGGCCCGCTTCTCCCTGGCTACTTCTTCGCGCCATCCCACCAGGCGCGGACAGCGTCGGCAGGAGACGACTTCCTCTTCCAGCGCGGCCAGCGCCGCGCGGCGTTCTCTGGTCTCTATGGCGGCGCTCTTCCCTACGCGCCGAAGCGGTTGAGCTTGAGGGCGTGGCCCATGAGGAAGCCCATGATCTCCTCGGCCGGGAACACCCCAAGTGACCCGCTCGCGCACGCCCGTTCCCCAAAGACCTCCGCCGTCGGCAGGGTGTACGGGGAATGGAGCAGGAACGGCACCCCGTGCCAGGAGTGGCTCTTGAGCCGGGCCGGCGTCGCGTGGTCGCCCGTGATGGCGAGCGCGTCAGGCCCGAGGTCGAGGAGGTCAGGGATCAGGGCGTCTACCTCCTCTATGACCTTCGCCTTGCGCTCGAAGTCCCCGTCCTCCCCGGCCGCGTCGGTCGGCTTGACGTGAACGAAGAAGAA
>JACCTS010000543.1 GCA_013812245.1 Rubrobacter sp. | reverse complement strand
GCTCCCCTCCGAGCATTGTTTGAGGGCTCAACGCCACGCTTTTGTAGCGTCTTGGCAGTGTTTACCGAGCGTTTGGATACTATTTGGTCTATCGAGCGGTCGGACAGCGAGTTTTTCAACAGGCTGTCGCCTTCTACGAGCTTCAGTGAATAAGGGCAAGGAGAAGGGCCGAGGCTGCTACGCTCCGGCCCAACACACTCAACGAACTGTGCGCACGCGCTGCTCTAGCCGTACTTCTGGGCCGCTTGCTCGATCGCCGGGGTCGCCCTGTCCAAATCCTCAGGGGTCATCACCGGATGGAGCTGGATGGTCGCTCCTAACCCGATAAAAAGGGGTTCCGCCATGGCAGGGATCTGGGATGCATCGTCCATGTTGACTACGATGTATCCGCCTCTTGCACCATCTATGTCTGAGAAGTAGGCAGCCTCGGGCTTGAGTTCCTCCATTATGGTCTGGACGGTCTGGCCGAGAGTTCCGTTCTTCGCTAACTCGTTTCCCTTCTCCACGGGGATGCGGCACGTGATCATGAAGCGCATAAGCTCTACTTCTCCTTTCTCCCACTTGAGCTGACAAGCAGGTTTATCCCTTTCTACCGCCGATCATGATACTCTCCAGCTGAGCATTGTGCATCCCCCAAATAGCGTATCTTTTCTATGGCTTGGAGGCGCTAGTGGGAGCGAACTTCTGAGAATCTCCCTTCCACGCACTCGGGTGCATAAAGGCATGAGTAAGGACGGGGGCCCATAACCCCGGCCCTTCGTTTGCGTCTTTTGCGCTCCTCCGCCCCTAGCCGGCGCCGGTGGTGAAGGTCCACGCCTTCTGCTGCAAGCCCTTCTTCCTCGGGCTCTGATCGAGCCTGTTGCCCGCCGCATCCCTGGCCCCGGTGGTGACTACCGCCTTGTACCTTGCGTTCCTCGCCAACAGGGTCGCCGAGGCCCCGAATGGGTCGAGCGTCGCCCGCCTCGGCGAGCGTGGCGTAGCGCTCCCGCGCCCGCGCCCGCTTCGTATACACCTCGTTGATGGCGTCGATCTTCTGCTCGTTCGTCAACCGGTCGTTCGTCATCGTCTGCCTCCTGGCTATCGCGTACGCTTCGCTTCGCGTTCTTCTTCTCTGAGTGCGCCATCGCCCTCGATGTAGAGCGCGCCGAGGGTGGCGATGGCGTCCCGCCCGGCCTCCAGTCGGAGGGCGGCCTTGGCGCTCCCACCCGAGGCTTCGAGGACCGAGCAGTACCCCTCCAGGGCCTCCAGGCCCTCCAGGCCCTCCGGACTCTCGCGCAGTCGATCCAATACCGCCTCGTGCACGTCCAGGTCCTCATCGCGCTGTGCGCGACGTGCCCGAAGCTCGGCACCGCGCTCCTCCAGCCTCGCCAGCCTGGCGCTGTTAGCAGCTCTCGTCATCGTCAGCAGCCTCCTCCAATCTCCTGATCCTCTCCTCGATTTCGACTAGCTCCGTGCCCCGGAACATCAGATCCAGCACGGTCCTTGCGGCGCGGACCTGGACGTGGCGGTTCTCCGCCTCGAAGTTGCGCCCCAAGACCGACACCGCCGCGACGCCGAGCTTCTGTAGACCCGCCACGGCCTGGTCCAGGAGGTGGGCCCGCGCTTCGGTGTAGCGCCTCTTGAACTCGGGGTCCTCGAGGTAGCGCCGGACGGTCCGCTCGTCAAGGCCGCAGCGCCCGGCAGCGGCCTTGACGGTCGGCGTGGCGAGCAGGGCGGCCAGGGCCTTCTCCTGGTTGGCCGAGAGCTTCGCACCGTCGCCCGCAGCGGACATTACCGGACATCTCCGGGCCTCATCCCTCGGGGTCCCCGCCGTCGAAAGGCACGTCGGCGATACAGAGCGCACGGGCGGCCAGCGTTGGGGCGTTCCCGCATGCGGGAATGAGATTCGATGGCCCGGACGACCCTGGCGTCGCGGCTCACAAGCATTCCTGACACTCGCAGCCAACGCCGTGGGTCAGGAACGCCTCCACGGCGGCCAGAACCTCCTCGCCTCTCGCGGGGCCTCCAGAGATCTCCGAAGAAACCGCAGCCGAGAGCGCCCCGAGCTGGTCCTTGGGGAAGCCTTGCTTGCGGGCGTGCTCGATCTGGTCCCGGAGCCACGCCGGAGGCCGGGCCAGGAGGCCGCGAGCGTCTCCGGGGACGCGGCCGTTACCGAGGCCCTTTTGATCATCGTCCCGCGTCCCGTCCCCTATAAGGGATTGGGACGTTGGGACGATGAGCCTGACGCGCTCTTCGCGGCCGTCTTTTTCTCCCGTGGGTTCGACGCTTCCTTGCTTCCTGAGCCCGGTGAGCGCGTTCCTGACGGTCTTTGCCGGAACGTCCGTGCGTTCGGAGATCTCCGATGGGGTGAGCGGCCCATCTTGGAGGGCGAGCTTGATGCGCTCGGGTGACGTGAGCGTGGCTTCTTCCGCCAGCTCCGATGCGGCGAGCTCGACGGCCTCAAGGCTTACCGACTCTTCGGAGAAAGCCAGCTTCACCCCGAACGGCTCGGCGAGCGGTCCGAAGTTATGCTTTCGCTGCCGGATGCGAAGCGACAGTGTGCCCTCTGCGCGCTCCGTGGCTTCGGCCTGGATCACGCTCCTGGCGAGGTTCGCCTTGTAGACGGAACCGAATGCGCCCTTGCGCTGGTAACTCTCTCCGGCCTGGAGCTTCGCCTGGTGGTCGATGATCAGCACCGCCACGCCCAACGCCCTGAAGGGGTCCATGCTCGCGCGGAAGAAGCCTATGACGTCTCTCGCGGCCTCCGCGTCTCCCTGAAGGGCCGGACCCAGCGAATCCACGATGAGCAGCGCGGCGGCATGTTCTTTGCAAGCCTGGAGCGCCGCCTGCAAGGCGTCCCGCGTCGAGTGCCCCACCGCGCCCAGGTAAAAGAGGTTCGCCGGCGGCTCTTTCAGTCCGGCACCCTGGCAGAGCTGCCACACCCGCCGGGCCTGCTCTTCGGCTTCGAGCTCGAAGTCCAGGTACAAAACTGTACCGTGCTCCACCGCCCGCCCAAGCCATCCCGTGCCGGCGCCGGACACACTCACGCCCAAGCTCAGGGCGAGCATGCTCTTCGCCACGCCGCCGTCGCCGTGCCATAGCGTTGGGTAAGCTGCGGGCAAGAGTCCCTCCACCACGTATCGACGCGGCCCAGGCCGCTCCACCTCACCCAACCGTACCACCTCCAATTTGCGTCCCAACGTCCCGTCCCCATAGAGGTCGGGACGTTGGGACGCACCCGATCCAGCCGACTCGTGCTTCACGTGTCTGTTCTCTGAAGCAAGGCCGCTGTCCCTCCAGACAGTCTCGAAACCGGCGGCCGCGCTGCGCGTCACACGAGGCCCCGTTCCGCAAGCCGCCGCGTTGCCCGCTCGCGTGCCACGGTCCAAAGAGCGTCCCAGGCCGCCCGCGCCTCCGCCTCGTTGGCATCTCCCAGGAAGGCGATCAGCAGGCGGAACAATCGCCGACGGTACGCTTCGGCGAGTGCATCTCGCATCCCGCCGAGCATGCGGGCCTTCTCCGCGAGGTGATCCGGGAGCGGCTCCGGTGCGCCGCACTCGCACAGGCGCCTCCCTACGGGTCCGACCAGGTAGCCGTGACAGGTGAAGCAAAAGACGTAGGGTCCCTCTTCCGAGTAGTGAGGCACGAACGGCCCGTCGTCCTCTGCGGCGCAAACACAGCGACGCTCTGGCGGACTTCGTAGCGCCTCAGCGAGGGGTGTTGGGCATACTGACTCCGGCGCGATCATTCTCGAATCCTTTCGCGTCACGGTCGTTGGGCGATGGGAGCCGCCCGGCGGCCTCTTTTTCTGCATGCTGTTTGCCGTCACATTCGACCTGGACTACGCCGGCGCCGGCGCTCCCCGCCCGCTCCTGCTCCATGTAGAGTTCGATGGCGCGGCCGTAGATCGCGCCCAGAGCGTTCAGCCCGATCTCGGGTGTGGTGACCGGCCGAGGCCAATTGGAGCTGGGGATCTCGCTCATCGCGCGGTCTCCCTGGCCTGTCCCGACCGCCTCAGCCGCCAGGGCCGGGAACCCACGCCGAGACCTCGCAGGAGCGTTAGATCGAATTCGCTGTATATTCGCCCGTTGAAATCGCGCCGCGCCGCCGGGATTCGCCCCTCACGCTCCAGGGTACGAAGGTGCTTCGGGGTGACCCCGAGCCTTCTGGCTGCCTCGCCGATATGTACATCGCCGTCCATGGCGGACAACATACGTTCAGGGGTGAACTTTCTCCGCGAAGAAATGAATGCTATTCGTCGCGCGGCTCCAGGTGTGGAGGCGCTACGTCAGGCGCCCAGAAGCTCTCGACCTTCTTTTTGGAGTTCTTGCACCCGCCTTATGCTTAGCCCGAGTTCGGACGCCAGCCATTCAGGAGTCAGGCCGGGCCTCCTCAAGAGGAGTTCGCACATGACCTGAAGCAGGTGCTCACCTCGCGCAGCCTTTGGAGATGCGGGGCCGGACAGATCGGATTGCCGGCCAGGCGTGCCCAAAACACGCGAGTCACCTTCTTTCGAGGGGGGTCCTTCCCGTTTTCGTATTGCCTTGAGCCGCTCCTTCACGTCCTTGTCCTTGTCCTTTTTCGGATCGAATTCGATGTAGTACTTGTGCGACGGCGGATGCCAGTTCATATCTCGCTCGAACTCTTCGAGAACCCGGTCCTGCAACTCCATAAGATCCGTGAAGTACAGATCCATAACCGCGTAGCGTGCCTCACGGTAGTCATCGGGGAGTCCTTTGCGATGCTCCCACATTCTTTCAGCGACGAAAGTTTGTACTGCTTCATGGACCCGCGCGTACTTCTGCGCCTCTACCCGTTGGCGTTTGGTTTGTACCCCGAGTATGGGCTCCCCCTCCGCTTCATCTCCCGGCAGGGTGGGTAAGCCCCCATACTCGGCGAACGTAGGAGCCTCCTCTACGGGGGGACGGTACAGGACGCAGGCGGCGGCGAAACGGAGCCAGGGCAGCAACAAGCGTCCGCCGTAGCGCGGAATCTGATCTTCGGGCACGCCGCCGAGAAACAACGCGCGCCGAAGGTCAGTTTCCCAACGCAGCACCAGGTTGTCGTAAGCGGTGCGCCGGTCAGGAGGCCAGGTGTCGGACCCCCGATCGTTCGGGGTCAGGTGAGGGTGCTGGGACCACATCTCAAGCAACTCCTTGAGATCCGTCTGTTCGTTCAGAGCAGGGGGGTCCGGATAGTGTCCCCCTTCGCACGCAGGGGGAAGTTTGGCCGGGGGGTCGCCGATCCGCCACCAAGCGCGAACCTCCGAGACCGCCTCTCGGAAAGGGCCAGGCATGCCGAGCATCTCTGCAACGAGGTTGCGTTTCAGGACTTCGAGCCGAGCTTTGAGCGGGTATTCAGCAGCCTTTATCGCCTCGTACTTGACTGAGGGACGACGCTGGCTGGCCTCAAAGTCCGCATCGCGTTCCGACCTCTTGCACGCCTCGCAGATGTCGCTTCGGCTGGCCGCGCGCAGCTTTTCCGGCTTACCGTCCCGAACATACCAGACGCACCGTTCGCCCCGAGCACAGAGGCGCTCTGTTAGACTTCCCATAAGCGGTGGCGCGGGCTCTGAGACTCTGGCGGAGCGGCCCGCGCCGCTCTCCTTTCTTTAAGCTCTCGCCAATTCTATCCCAGCTTCGGCGTGGCCTTCGGCGATTGGGAACTTCGCGCTGAATCGTAGCTCTACCGGGTGTGCCGCTAAGAAAGTAGATGCAGCCTACTCGCAGCCCGACCGCCAGAAGCTGCGCAACATAGCCCGGAACCCGCGCGTCGGCTTCAACCTCAACTCCAGCGCCACCGGCGGCGATGTGGCGCGGGCTGAGTGTACGGCCGAGGTAGTCGAAGACGCGCCGCCCGCCAATGAGGTCCCGGAGTATCTGGAGAAGTATCGCGGAAGCATTGCCCGCATCGGCCTCGAACCGGAGAGTTTCGCGCGGGCATACTCGGTGGCGCTCCGGCTCACACCCTCCCGCTGGCAGGTCTGGTAGAGAGCGATCCGCCGGCCGGTCTCCCTCCTCCGCGGCAGCGTTACAGTCGTTTGCCGCGCGTCCCGGACGGGATGCGCGGCGTGGCCCCGGCTTTCCAGAACGTCCGACGCGGGCGCAAACGTAGTGGCCTTCACCTGCCCGGAGTGGCTCTCCGCCGCGATCCCGGTGGTCCCCGCGCTCGCCGTCTTTCCCAGGAACCTCGAGCCCCTGTTTGCTACCGGGCGGATTTGCATTAGTCTATGGCGATGGGCATGAAAGTTTACAGGGCCGGGCGCGTCCGCAGAGAACGCGGGAACCGGGGAGGCATCCGGTACTGGCGCATCATCCTCTTAGCCGGACTTGCGATCCTGCTCCTCGCGCTGGTGTACCTGCTGGTCCCGATCGGGGCGCAGCGGGCGGTGCTGCTCGGAAGTGACGCGCGGGCGGACGAAGTGTCACGCTCTGACACCATCTTGATCGCCAGGTCCACGGGCGGGATGCTCTCCGTTCCGAGGGACACGCTCGTTGGGATACCGGGCGTCGGCGAGGACAAGCTGAACGCCGCGTTCGCCTACGGCGGCCCGGACCTCACGGTGAAGACGCTCGAAAACCTCACCGACGTTCCCATAGACGACTACGCCGTCATAAAGTTCAGCGGGCTCGAGGACGTGGTCAACGCCCTCGGCGGCGTTACCATCGACGTGGGCCAGCAGATAGACGTCGGCATCGAGGGCCGCAAGTTCTCTATCCCGCCGGGCAAACAGGAGTTGAACGGTGGGCAGGCTCTGGCGTACGTCCGCTATCGGGGCGGACCGCAGGCGGACATTGGGCGCATCGGCCGCCAGCAGCGGTTCGTCTCGGCGCTGGCGCGGGAGGCCGTCTCGCCGCTGAACTGGCCCCGTCTCCCTGCCACGATAAACGCCGCGTGGAACAACGTCGAGACCAACATGAACCCGCTTCAGGCCGTCCGGTTCGGGGTGCAGTACACGATCTGGGGGAGGGGAGACCCCGTCGAACTCTATCCCGGAACCCCGCAGTACATAGGCGGCATCTCTTACTGGGTCCCGGACGAGGACGCCGGGCAACAGGTGGTGGACCAGACGATCAGGTAGTTTGTCATCGCCCCGGTACATCGGACCTCGCGGAACGCTCGCATGATTGATGGTTCGGGCGTGCGTGTGATCCTTACTCCCTACGACGCGGGACATCGCGGAATTCGCATGGGAAGTGGTCCCGAGCATCTGCTCGATAATAGGCTCGAAGAGGAACTTCGCTCGAACGGGCGCGAGGTCAAAACCGTGATGGTACGGCCTGACGGAATCCCACCGTTCGAAGTGGCCGTCGCTTTCGAATTGGACCGGCTCGTTTCAGAAGAGGTGCGGCAGGCAGCGGAAGTGGGCGAGTTTCCACTGGTGCTCTCCGGCAACTGTAACACCGCCGTTGGGACCATCTCCGGGGCCGGAGCGGAGGGCCTGGGGGTCGTCTGGTTCGACGCCCACGCGGACTTCGAGACCCCAGAAACCACCACGACCGGGTTTACGGACAACATGGGGCTGGCGATCACGGTCGGACATTGCTGGAACGCGATGGCCGCGAGCGTCCCCGGCTTCCAGCCCATGCCGGAAGCGAACGTGTTGCTTGTGGGAACCCGTGACGCTTCGCAAGCGGAGCGGGCGCGGCTAGAAGGTTCGGAGATCACCGTCGTCGGAGGCGCGCTCGTGAGACGAAAAGGGTTGTCCGAAACGCTGGGTTTCGCCCTCGACACGTTGCGTGCTCGGGTGGAGCGAATCTACGTACACCTGGATCTGGATGTCCTGGACCCCGGCGCGGTGGGCCCGGCCAACGAGTTCGCTGTACCGGGTGGACTTGTCCGGGAAGATCTCGAACAGGCGATCACCATGATCCGCGAGCGTTTCGATGTGGCCGCCGCCGGCATCGCGTCCTACGATCCAACGTTCGACGACGAGGGAGAGGTTCTGCGGGCGGGTCTTGTGGGCGCGAAAACGCTCACGGCTCCGTGTAGTCCTTCTCGATGATCGCGCAACACAGACTCTGCGGGATGGGATGCCTCTTTCGGTTATCGAGAACGTTCTATGTGAGGTCGCTGGGGGCCTGGAGATCCCGGCGTCGCGGGGGCCCGCGAGATACTCATGCTGCGCAGGTCTCTGCGCGCCAGTTCGTAAGCCAGCAGGGATTCCACCTCTTTGGCCTTCTTCGTGTGCTCGCGCGAGACGCGGAGTGCGAACTGTCCAGCCCTGCTGCGGGGGATGCTGCTGGCCGGATGCATCCTCTTGGTGGTGAAGAGCAGCATATTCTTGAGTAGCCCTCTCTTCAAGACGACGGACTCTATCTCCTCGAAAGGGATGGCGACTTCCTTCGTGCCCATCCTGAACATGCTCTCCTGGATCTCGAACTCGACTACCAGCTCCGTCTCGCACACCCTGGCGATGCCGTCCACCACGCTGAAGCTCTGGGGGATCCAGAACGGCAAACTGATGATGCTCGACGGCATACGCACCTTTTCGTCTGCGGGCATGGGCGTAGGAAGAATCTTAAGCCCGGCCGGATCTCAGGGCAAGCGCCGAAGACCGGGGCCCTAAGCCGCCTGCTCCTTGGCTGCCTCTTTCTGGGTGGAGATCAGACGTTCCAGCCAGGCGAGGCCGGGATCTCGGTCGAGGGTGCGCTCGGCGTTGACGTACCAGTTGAGGGCCTCGCGGTGGTTGCCGAGGCGCCGATTCAGTTCACCGACCAGGTAGGCGGTCACGGAGAGCTCGCGTCCCTGGAGGCCATCCCTTTCGAGGGCGCGGATGAAATGCCGGACGGCCCGCAGCTGGAAGGTGCTCTCGAACGGCCGCTCGCCCTCCTTGCGGCAGACCCACGAGGCGCGCAGGCACAGATCGCCGAGCTCACGGGCCCCGAGGCCGCGCTCCTTGCCGCAGACCTCGGCGGCGTGGAAGCCGAGCCACGGCGGCGGGCTCTCCCGGAAGACCCGGAGGAGGCCGTCTTCGCGCAGCCGCTCTTCGATGTCCTGGCGTTCGTCGAAGGTGAGATCCAGGTTCTCGAACCCTTCTCCGGCGGCGAAGGAGCATGCCGGACACATGGTTATCCCGTTCTGGAGGAGGCGCGACCCGTCGGACTGGCGGCCCCGGAACTTGGGACAGAGGTCGGGCTCGCGGCCAACGGTGACGTAGGATTCGACGGATGACGCCCTGAATACGTAGCGGCAGATGGGACACTCGGTGTAGGCCCGCCTAATCTCCGCCACAGACGCGCTTTCCATCAGGCGAAGGGGGCAGGGATCTGGGTCTCTCGGGCACCAAGACGCTTTCGAGTTTACCATAGCGCCGAAACCCGCCGATATAATATCCGGCGTTCGCCATATGAAAGGCAGTGGTCCTTGTGGAGCAGCCCAAAACCGATGCCGAGGTCGCGCTGGAGTTGATGCGGACGGTCCTGGATCAGGCCGGAACCCGCCGTCTCTCCCCAACCAGGACCCTCGCCCTCTACCATCTCTGCAAGGAGGCAGTCGCCTACTCCCCTGAGGGCGCCGTCACCTCCGAATACCTCGAAGAAGGGCTGAAGCGGCTACTTCAGTAGGTTAAATTCTGTCTCGTCTATCCGCTCTGGTCGAAGGGAGAAGTCGCCGTGGCGCAAGACCTGCTCAGGAGAGGTGGGGGCCGTTTCTTCCGCGGCAACCTCCACTGCCACTCCAACCGCTCCGACGGCCTGCTGGAGCCCGAGGAGGTCGTCGCCGCATACCGTGATGCAGGCTACGACTTCGTCTGCCTCTCCGACCACTTCGAAGAAGAGTATGGCTGGCGGATAACCGACACGCGATCCTTGCGTGACGAGAACTTCACCACCATCGTCGGCGCCGAGCTATCCTCCGCCCCGTGGGAGGAGCGCAACGTCTACTGGGTCACGGCTGCCGGCTTGTCCACGGATTTTGAGGCTCCACCACCGGAAGACCATGCCGAAGCAATAGGACGGGCACGAGACCTCGGGGCGTTCGTGGTCATGCTGCACCCTGGGCTCAACAATCTTCCGCTGGCGGCGGCCGAAAGGTCGCCGGGACTGCACGCTATCCACGCGGTCGAGATCTACAACCACAACAATGCGATGGCCGCCCTCCCCGACAGGGCCGACGGCGCCTACATGCTCGACGGTCTGCTGGAAAGCGGGCGCAGGCTGCTGGTCAACGCCGGGGACGACGCGCACTTCGGCCATCCTCGCGACCGCTTCGGCGGGTGGGTCGAGGTCCACTGCGAGCGCCTCGACCCGGAGGCCCTGCTGGGATCTCTCAAGGCCGGATGCTACTACTCGACGCAGGGGCCCTCCTTTCGCGAGCTGCTCGTGGATGACAGGCGGCTGCGTGTGGAGACGAGCGAAGCGTATGCGATCTCGCTGACTACAAGTGGCGACCGATGGCAGAGCGGTCAGGAGCGCCATAGCGCGGATGGCGAGCCGATCTCCGAGGCGGAGTTCGACCTCGCGCCGTTCCGTGGTTCTTACTGCCGCGTCACCGTGGTCGATGAGAAGGGGAAGCGGGCCTGGAGCAACCCGATCTGGCCATGAGGCGCGCTGGAAGGCAGGGTTTACGTTTCAGGACACACAAGGTAAAGCCGCGCCGCCCGGTCCTGAACTGCTTTTGGTAGAGGATGAACTCCGGGCGGGTAGCCGATACCCTCCGTCGCCAGGAAGCCGGTTGCTTCGAGCATCAGGGCGGTGACGAGGTCGAATGTGTCGTACGGATCTCCGGGGCCGGCCGCCAGGTTGAACATCGCGCCTCCCGCCAGCAGATACATGGTCTTCCCATCCACCCCGCACTGCTCTACGAACGGGCGTGGGGCGTCGGTCACGCGCTCCCTCAACTCCGCAACGGGTAGTTCACCGGCAGTGTGGCCGATGTTCGCCAGGAAGACACCGTCTCCGGCGCTCGCACGAAGAACGTCGAACGGCACGGCCCCGTCGCGGCCTGTG
>JACCTS010000540.1 GCA_013812245.1 Rubrobacter sp. | reverse complement strand
CCGGGATGAGTGGCTCCAACACTTCCCACTGCTCGTCGGTGAGGTCCATGCTCTGCTTCTCCTGCTAAAGGGATGCGCAACAGAGCCACTATATCCTCACTCTCGTATTTATGAGATAGCTTCTAGTAGTTTATCTTCCTCAACGCTATTGGGACTGGCTCCGGTCCAGGTAGGCGTAGGCGAGCCCGGTGGCCGTCGCGTACACGGTGTGGTGGAACAGGTCCGTTGCCGTCGCCTTTCCACCGTATTTGAAGACCGGGGCCGAGACGTTCAGCGCCGGGAGGATGACCTGCTCCGCGCCCCAGACCAGCCCGAGGTGCGCCGCGGTGGCCACGGGCCCGGAGAGCCCGGCCGAAGCCAGAATCCCGCGTGCGCCGCCCCAGGCCGTGCCATAGCCCCAGTGAACCAGGTTGGAGAACTTTCCTTCGGCCTGTTCGTCTTCCGGCTCGACCTCCAGCACCTTCTCGGCGGTCTGGGCCGGGGTCGTGCTCGCGCCGCGGCCGCTCAGCTTCATCTCTGCCGTGCTCGATATCGTCATCGCGACCGTCCCGGCCAGGCCCGCGAACAGGCCCTTGCCGAAGTCCGCGGCCACGTCTCCCAAAGTCGTGCTCATAGATTGCTCCTTTCATTTCTTGTACTCCTCATCGGAGGAGCTTATCGGGGGTGATGGGTAGGTCACGGACGCGCACTCCTGTGGCGTGGTGGACGGCGTTGGCGACGGCGGCGGCCGAACCGACGATGCCGATCTCACCTATGCCTTTGGAGCCCATCGGGTTGACGTAAGGGTCGTCCTCGTCGATCCAGGATATGTCCATCGTCCCGACGTCGGCGTTGGTGGGGATGTGGTACTCGGCGAAGTCGTGGTTTACGACGTGTCCGAACCGTCCGTCCACCAGGCTCTCTTCGTGCAACGCCATCGAGAGCCCCATCGTCATCCCGCCGATGAACTGCGAGCGCGCGGTCTTGGCGTTGATGATCCTTCCGACCGCGAATACCCCGGCCATGCGCGGGACGCGCACCTCGCAGGTGTCTACGTCCACGCGCGCTTCGACGAAGTACGCTCCGAAGGCGTGCATCGCGTAGTTCTCCGTCTCTGGATTGTCGGGGGTACGGGCCTGGACTTCGTCCCCTTCGGACGGGTTCTCGCCGTGCCGCTCGCGGAACACGCGGGCCGCCTCGAAGATGGCCGAACCCCAGACCGTGATGCCCGAAGAGCCCCCCGCGACGGACGCGAAGGGGAAGGTGGTGTCCCCGATGCGGAGGTTGATGTCCTCGATGCTGACCCCGATCGCATCTGCGGAGATCTGGATGAGCGCCGTCCACGCCCCTGTGCCGATATCCGCCGCGCCGATCTCCACGGCGTACCGTCCGTCGCCCTCGTAGCGGATTGTTGCCCGAGATCCCGGCAGCCTGAAGACAGGATAGGTGGATGAGGCCACTCCGGTTCCGACGAGCCAACGTCCTTCCTGCCTGGCACGGGGGGACGGGTCGCGATCCTTCCACCCGAAGCGCTTCGCTCCTTCACGGAGGCAGGCGACGAGGTTGCGGCTGGAGTATGGGAGTCCTGTCTCCGCATCGATTTCGGGTTCGTTGCGGATGCGGAACTCGATGGGGTCGAGGTTGCAGGCTATCGCCATCTCGTCCATCGCCGCTTCGAGGGCGTACATGCCAGGGGCTTCGCCGGGCGCGCGCATCCACGACGGCACTGGTACGTCGAGGGCGGCGAGCCTGTGCGTTGTGCGGCGGCTCTGCGTAGCGTATAGCGACCGGGTTGCGACGGCGGTCTGCTCGGCGAACTCCTTGATCTTCGAGGTCTGCTCGATAACGTCGTGGTCTATCGCCGTGAGATGGCCCTCCTCGTCGGCGCCCAGCTGGATCCTCTGTATGGTCGGTGTGCGGTACCCGACGCCGGTGAACATCTGCTGGCGCGTGAGCGCGAACTTCACGGGTCGGCCTTCGATCATCCGCGCGGCCAGAGCCGCGAGGATGGTATTTGCGTGGGGCAGCCCCTTCGAGCCGAACCCGCCGCCGACGTAGGGCGCCACGACCCGCACCCGGTTCCGGTCGAGACCGAAGACCTGGGCAACCGTCCTCTGAACTGGATGTGCGCCTTGAGTGGATTCGTACAGCGTGAGATTCCCCGTCTCCCACAAGGCGATCGTGGTGTGCGGCTCCATCGGGTTGTTGTGCTCCATCGGCGTCGTGTATCGCTCATCGAGCGTCACCGCCGCCGAGGAGAACGCCTCGTCCACGTCGCCTTCCTCGGTGTCGGTCGGAAAACCCGCGTTCAACTGCTCCGGCGTGTACAGGTCGCTATCGTTCTCCCGAAGCTCCGCCTCGTGCGGCTCTTCGTCGTAGGAGACCTCGACGAGACCCGCCGCATGCCGGGCAACCTCGAAAGTCTCGGCGATGACGGCCCCGATGTACTGGCCGCGGAAGGCGACCTCGTCGGATTGCAAGATCGCAAGCTCTCTATCGCTGGTGTCGGCCAGCTGCGGCGCGTTCTCGTGGGTGATGACGGTGACCATGCCGGGGAGAGCTTCGGCGGCGCTAGCATCTATTCCCGTGACGCGGCCACGGGCGATCTCGCTTCGTATCGGGAACAGGTAGAGAGGGTTATCTACATGGTGCTCGTAGGCATAGGGAGCCGTCCCAGTGACCTTCTGCGGGCCGTCTATGCGGTCGAGAGAAGCGCCGATGGCTCCGCCGGTCGTGCGTGTGGTCGTGCTCATCTTTCCTCCGAAAGGTCAAGCAGCGTACGGGCAATGATGTTGCGCGCGAGCGGAATTTTGAAAGCGTTATCGCGCAGCGGCTGGGCGTCCTCCAGTTCGATGTCGGCGGCGGCGTGGAAGTTCGCCTCGTTCGCCGGCTCGCCCCGCAGGGCCTCCTCCGCCTTCGTGGCGCGCCAGGGCTTGTGGGCCACCCCGCCGAGCGCGATGCGCACGTCACGCACCACGCCGTCCTCCACGTCCAGCGCGGCGGCGACCGAGACGAGTGCGAACGCATAGGATGCCCGCTCGCGGACCTTGCGGTACTTCGAGTTCGCCGCGAGATCGAGCGGCGGCAGATCCACCGCCGTGATGAGCTCTCCGTGCTCCAGCGTCGTGTCGCGCTGAGGTTCGTCGCCAGGCAGGCGGTGCAGTTCCTCTATCGGGAAGCGCCGTTCGCCATCCGGCCCGTGCACGACAACGAAAGCGTCGAGCGCATACATCGCGACCGCCATGTCCGAGGGATGGGTGGCAACGCAGTGTTCGGAGGCACCGAGGATGGCGTGGTTCTTGTTGTGGCCTTCTATGGCCGAGCAGCCGGAACCCGGTTCGCGCTTGTTGCACGGCGTGGTGACGTCTTGCCAGTAGACGCAGCGTGTGCGCTGGAGGAGGTTGCCTCCGGTCGTGGCGAGGTTCCTGAGCTGGCCCGACGCGCCCGCGAGCAGGGCCTGCGAGAGCGCCGGGTAGCGGGTCCGGATCTTCCGGTCCGCGGCGAGTACGCTGTTCGGGACCGCAGCCCCGATGCGCAGCCCGCCGTCGTCGAGATCCTCGACGTGATCCGAGGTCAGGCGCCTCACGTCGACGAGCGCGTCTGGCTCTTCCACCCCAAGCTTCATGAGATCGACGAGGTTCGTGCCGCCCGCGAGGAACTTCGCGTTCGGTTGCTCGACGAGAGCGGCGACGGCTCCGTCCACGTCTTCGGCGCGCTGGTAACTGTAGGGCTTCATCGCTCCGAGCCCTCCCTGATGGCCGGTACGATATTCGCGTAGGCGGCGCAGCGGCAGAGGTTGCCGCTCATGCGCTCCCGGATCTCATCGTCGTCCAGGACGATCTCCTCGACGTTCAAGTCCTCGGTGACGTGGCTCGGCCAGCCCGCCCGGACCTCTTCGAGCATCCCGACCGCCGAGACGATCTGACCCGGCGTGCAGTAGCCGCACTGGAAACCGTCGTGCTCGATGAACGACCGTTGCATCGGGTGCAGGTCGCCGTTTTCGGCGAGACCTCCGGCCGTGACGATCTCGGTCCCGTCGTGGGCGACGGCCAGCGCGAGGCAGCTATTGGCGCGCCGTCCGTCGAGCAGAACCGTGCACGCGCCGCACTGGCCGTGATCGCAGCCCTTCTTAGGGCTGATTATTTCGAGGTGCTCGCGCAGCGCGTCCAGAAGCGTAGTTCGAGTATCCACGGTGAGCCGGTGTTCGGCGCCGTCTACATGGAGTGTGATCTCAGCGTCCATCGTCCCCTCTTTCCAGAGCCTTCTGGCTGGTGGCCCGTAGGCTTGTCTTTGATCCCGTCCGCCAACTCCCTATCCTGCCCTTCCGTCCGCGATTTCAAGCCGGCGGGCCGGACGCGCTTCGACACACCGGAGCTTTCCAATGCTCGACCGGCTTTCCGCATTCGAAGCGGACAACCGTCATCGCTGGGTCCTGGCGTCTATGCCGAACGGCGGCCTGGCCTGTCCGCGCCCGGCGCTTCTACTTCGGCTTCGCCGCCCTCGGCTGGTTCTTGAGGATGCGCCGAAGACCTTTCAACGGTTTTCTCTTCGGGCGCCCCGAGCTCGTCTCGTGCCTCTTCTATGCCGGGAGCCTCCACGTCTTCCTTGGAGCCCTCGACGGGTTCCTGAGGATGCGCCGCTCGTCTACTTTCGCTCATTCCTATCTCGTTTCATTCATAGGTTCCGTCGTCCATAGCTATCCGTAGATGGCGCGATAGCTGCCGCTGACGATCTCACCGTCCTGGACGATCAGGTGATCCTTCTCCATCGGCTCTGCCTCGAAGTACGCTTTGAGGCAGAGCCTGACGTCCCCGGCGTAGCGCCGCTGCCCTTCGAGCGTGGTCCCGGAGACGTGCGGCGTCATGGCGTGGTGGGGCATGGTGCGCCACGGATGGTCCTCGGGAGCGGGCTGCGGGTCCCACACGTCCCCGGCGTAGCCGCCGAGTTGACCGCTCTCCAGCGCCTCGACCACGGCGTCGGTCTCCATGATCGCGCCGCGCGCTATGTTGACGATGTACGAGCCCCGCTTCATCTTCGAGATGTTCTCGCGGTCGAAGAGGCCTCGCGTCTCCGGTGTCAGGGGGGAGGCGATGACTATCGTCGCACTTCTCCAGCATCTCCTCCGGGCGGGCGTAGCGGAAGCCTAGGGTGCTCTCTTCGGTCGTCTCCAGCCGGGTCCGCTTGCAGTAGAGGGTCTCCACGTCGAAGGGCTTGAGGCGCAGCGAGATGAGTTGTCCGATGCGGCCCGCACCGTAGATGCCGACGGTCTTGTGTTCCAGGTCGTGGGAGCGCGCGGCGATCTCACCTATGGACCAGCCGCCGTCCACCACGCCGTTGTAAGCAGGGATGTAGTTGCGGACGAGCGCCAGGATCTGCATTACCGCGTGCTCCGCGACGCTGACGGTGTTTGAGTCGGTCTGCTCGGCGACGGTTATGTTGCGCTCGGCCGCCGCGCCGAGGTCCACGTGGTCCGAGCCGACGCCCGCGGTCAGTATGAGCTTCAATTCCGGCGCGCCGTCGAGCATCGCCTCGTCCACGTACACCGGCCAGAACGGCGTGGTGATGAGCACCTCCGCGTCCTGCAAGTGCCCGCGGAGCTCGTCGCCCTCGCGATCGGTGATCGAGACCAGTTCGTGCCCATTTTCCTCTACGAAGTCACGCAGGCCGAGGGCGTTCTCCGCGTATCCGAGAAGCTCCGGGTTATCCGCGGCATCGCCGCCGGGATAGAGTACGGTTACTATCTTCATCGACGTCTCCTACTGGCCCGTCAGGGTGTCGCGGACCTTGTCCACAAGGCCCTTGTCCTCTTCGCCCGTCTCTGGCTCGGCTCCGAGTTGCTGGAGGATGGCGAGCTGGTCGGAGCTGCCCCAGCGCTCGGCGAGCTTGCCGTTCTCGAAGCGCCCGATCTGGACGCCCCGGGACGTTATCTTGCGTCCGGTGGGAGCTACGCCGAGAAAGTCGCCCTGGTGCGTGCCGGCTATCGTGTAGGCGAGCGCCACGTCGTCCTCCGTGGCGGTCATGTGCTCTGGTGTGACCTGGAGGTCGGGGAAAGCGGCGCGCATCGCCCGGAACATGTCCTTGAAGCCCTGCGGACCTGGACCTTGCTCCGGAGCGGGGTCATGGTCCACTACGTCGGGGTCGATCACCTCGTCGAATACGTCGAAGTTGCCGCTGTTGACGCCCTCGGCGAACTTCTCCTGGGCCGCGATGTTGGTGTCTTTCGGCATGAAATTTCCTCCCTTTCGCGTGTTGCGAAAAATCGTTCGTTTAACTGGGCAGCTTGGCCGCGATGAGGTCCACCTGTTCTATGGTGGGCTCCTCGATGATCTCGCCTACGTTCTCCATGAGCGCAGCGGCCACCGGGCCGGAGAGATGTGTCTGGCGGCCCGGGTCGTCCGGGAAGGTGTCGAAAATGCCGAACGTGCTCGGCCCGAGACGGATCGCGTACCAGGTGATCGTATCCGGCTCCTCGTTCACGAGCGCCAGCCCGCTTTGCAGGAACTGCTCGACGTCAGCCTCTTTCCCCGGCAACGCCTCCATGCGAACCAGAAGCCCTACGTTTACGTCTGCCATGTCTTGTCTCCTTCCGATAGCTTCTTGCGCGTTCTCCCGTGAACCACACGAGAAAAGTCGTACCCTACCGTGTCCCTACCCGGTGTTCGCCAGGATCACACGGGTCGTCTCCCGAGGCGCGTCCCACTGGGGGAAGTGCCCGCAGTCGTCGAACCAATGCAACCTCGCGTCCGGGAAGAGCCTAATTGCTTTCTCGGATTGACCGGGGAAGCACACCCTGTCCTGGCGGCCCCATCCGATCACGACTGGCTTCTGCACGGAACCTCGTGGCGCTCCTTTCTGGGCCGGCCCGTTGACGAGTTGGTACAGAGCTTCGTCTATGGAGGGTGAGGCGGCGAAGGATCGCATCTCGTCCAGCGTAACCTTCGGAGATAGCCGCCAGGGACGCGCCGATGGACCTCGCCGAGACGCTGTTCGTCGTCAGAGAGGGCCGGGTGCGCGTCTTCAGGAAGAGCCCTGGGGGGCGCGAGTTCACCGTCGCGGTGTTGGGGAGCGGGACGGTGTTCGGGGAGATGTCCTTGACCGGCCAGCGCCTGCGGAACTCCTACTCCCAGGCCGTGGAGGATTCCGAAGTCGCCGCGATGT
>JACCTS010000536.1 GCA_013812245.1 Rubrobacter sp. | reverse complement strand
GGGCTTACCACTGAAGAGCGCCAGGAATTGAGCAGGCTACGTCGGGAGAACAGGACCCTAAGACAAGAGCGAGAGTTCTTGAAAAAAGCGGCCGTCTTCTTCGCGAGGGAGGAAGGGACTCGGTGAGCTGCTATCGTCTCATCGAGGCGGAGAAGACGAGCTTCCCCGTCCAGCTTATGTGCAGCATGCTAGGCGTTTCTAGAGCGTCGGTAGAGTAGTCAGGCAGCGATAGCATCCCGCCCCTCTCCAGGCATGCGGGCTATGACGTGCAGGTTATGCACCACCGCGCTGCGGCGCAGGTCGAAGAGGTTCTTGCGCTCTCCTATGTAGCGTGCCCGATCGCCCTGCCAGTGGCCGATGTGCGCCAGGGAATGCTCCACATCCACCCTCTCCCTGAGCTTCGCCCTCCCCTCGGGCGTCCTCTGGCGCTCCCTCAACTCCCTGAGCAGCCGCTCGTCGGGGTGGATGGAAACGCTCCGGCCTCCGCTTTTGGACTTCGTGCAACGTTCCCTCAGAGGGCATGCCGCGCACGTCTTCCTCGGGAAGCGCACCACCCCGCCGACCTCGAAGTCCGTCTCCGCGCCTGCCGGGCAGCGTATCCGCCCCCGATCCCAGTCGAGCTCGAAAGCCGTCTTCGGATAGCGTCCGGCGTTCGTGACCGCCCACGCCTTGCAATACACTCCCAGGTCTTCTGTGCGCTCCCTGACCAGTTCGCTGGAGAGGTACGCCCGGTCTATGTGCAGCTCCGAAAGCCGCGCCCCCTGGCTTCGGAGATCCCGGCTTATGGCCTCGGTTACCATGGCCTCGGGGGCGTTGGCCCGAGTGATGCCCACCGCCCTCACCAGCCCGCTGTCGAGGTCCTTGAGCACGTGGCGTTTGTAGCCGTCGAAGCGCACGCTGCGGCTCTTGCGGCCGTGGCGCATCTTGGGGTCCTCCACCGAGATCTGCCTCTCGCGGGCCACCCCGCGGCGCAGGGCAGGTGATCCGTCGGTGCCTTCCTCCACGTCCTGCTCCCTGACGCGCCTCGCCGTCTCGATGTTCGGAGAGACTTCCGCCGACTCGGATAAACCGCCGCTTTGCAGGTATTCCTCCACCGCTTCGAGCGCCCCGAGCACCCGCGAAAGCGCGACGGCGCGCTGGTCGGGATCGTCCCAGTCGAGGTCGAGGGCCGTCTTCAGCGAGCTGCCCGCCAGCATTCCGGCCCCGGCCTCTTCGGCCACTTCCGCCAGCCCCCGCCCCTGCCGGCTCGCGATCACGCCCAACGCCTTCCTCAGGGCGTGTCCCAGGAGGTTATATGTATCCTCCACCCTGCCCGCTCCCCACAACGGAGAGGAATCCAGGGCGGCGCGCAGTCGCCTGTTGGAGAAGCCACCCCTCTGTTTGGCAACCTTCACCGTGCGCTCGATCAGGCGTCGGTCGAGGTCGTGCTCGATGAGCCTTTTGCGGAAGTTGACCAAGCTCCATTTGGAAAAAGGCGGCTCGTCTTCTCCCAGGCAGTCGAGAACCAACTGCCAGCGGCGGTCCATGACCATCGCCTCCATCGCCTCGTCGTCGGAGACCCCGGTGTACGCCTGGAGGACGGTGGCGAGAGCCAGCCTCGCCGGTTCAACCGGAGGCCGCCCGAGCCTGCTCTCGCGGTAGATTTCGGAAAGCTCCTCCTGGAAAGATTCCTCGAAGATCTCGTGGCGCTTCTCGCGCAGGAAGACGAAGAGCTTCGCGCGCTTGACGAGTCCCATCACCTTTCGCTCCTTGGGAGAGGGTTCGATGGGTGGACGCCAAATCCGTGGACGCATGGGGTTCTCGCCGCCTTTCCTCGCCTTCACCTGGCGGGCAGCAAACCACCACCGGATATCCCCGTCAACCACTACTCTACCGGCTCTCTAGGCATCGAGGGCATCCTGTTGTGGTAAACGTCGTACCGAGCAAAGAAGATGCGATCGACGTTCTGCATGGCCAGCTGATACTGGCCGTATTGATCGCCTCGTCGGTTAAGAGTGTACTTGACTAGTTCGTCTCCCGATTCCTCTGTTGAGAGAATCAGGGTCGCTACGACCGTTGTTTCCCGTCCATTTTCCCTCAGTATGTACTCGGACAGGTTCTGCAGGCCTTCAGGTCTTAACTCCGAAAAATCGAGCACTCCGTCCCAAACTAGGGCCCGAGTATCGTTGGTTATATAGGTGAGCCCGACATCTACCTGAGAAGCCTTGACCCTGTACACCCTTTCCGGTGATGTGGGCCGCCTTGAAAGCTCCACAAACTCGATAATGTCACCTCCATACCTATGAGGCAATGCCACTTCTCCTAAGCTTCTTTCATCAAAGTCGTAGGAACTAACACGTCTGAGCGCTGACAGTTGCTTGTGAGGATCTAGCACGTACTTCCTAGGCGCCCCTTGGTCGAAGTCCTCGTAGCCCTCGGGGGCTTCGTCGAGGGTGATGACGGTGGCGTTCACCGCGTCGGCGATGTGGGCCTTGTCGTGCAGGATGCTCATCATCAGGCCGCGGTTGTACTTCTTGACCGGGCACTGGCCCGTGAAGAAGGCGTGGCTCTTGGCCCAGCCGAGCCCGAACCGGATCTTGAGCGTGCCCTCCTGGGCGTCAGGGTCCGAGGCGCCGGGGTCACCGGTCACGTAGAGACCAGGGATGCCGAGCGAGCCGCCAGCCCGCGTGATCGTCTGGATGGCGTTCAAAGCTGCGGCCGGAGCCGCTTCGCCACCCTTGCCGGAGGCCTTGAAACCCACCGCGTCCACGGCGGAGTCCACCTCCGGCACGCCGACGATCTCGGCGATCTGCTCCGCGAGCCCCGCGTCCTCGCCGACGTTGACCGTCTCGCAGCCGAAGGAGCGGGCCTGCGCCAGCCTCTCCTCGTTGAGGTCGCCCACGATCACGACGGCAGCGCCGAGCAGCAGCGACGAATAGGCCGCCGCGAGCCCCACCGGTCCTGCACCAGCAACGTAGACCGTGGAGCCGGTCGTGACCTGGGCTGTGTAGGCGCCGTGGTATCCGGTCGGGAAGATGTCGGAGAGCATGGTGAGGTCCAGGATCTTCTCCAGCGCCTGGTCGCGGTCCGGAAACTTCAGGAGGTTGAAGTCCGCGAAAGGCACCATGATGTACTCGGCCTGCCCACCCTGCCAGCCGCCATTACCGGCGTAGCCGTATGTCGCACCCGGGTGGTCGGGGCTGACGTTGAGGCAAACGCCGGTCTTGCCCTCGTTGCAGTTGCGGCAGCGGCCGCAGGCGATGTTGAAAGGCACCGAGCAGATGTCGCCCTCGTCGATGAACTGGACGTCTGAGCCCCTCTCGACGACCTCGCCGGTGAACTCGTGGCCCAGCGTCTGCCCGATCAGGGCCGTCGTGCGGCCTTTGACCAGCGCACGGTCCGATCCGCAAATCCCGCTCGAGATGATACGCACGATGGCACCATGGGGGGCCTCCTTGCTTATACCCATCGCGCTAGCTACCTCTTCGGGGACCTCGAGCTTGGGGTACTCGATGTCCTCGACCGCTACGTCTCCGGGTCCCTTATAGACGACGCCCCTATTTCGCGCCATATGTAGTCTCTTTCTTCTCCAAAACGTCTGCGCCGGACAGCCGTTGACGCTCGGTTGGACACATCAGGAGCTCCATGTTCGTGCCCAAACGTAGTATGGAGTTTTGCTTGCAGTTGGACAAGTCCCAGAGCTGCATACAGAGCACTCCACAAACGCTACATTCCGTCTGCTGCACTGGGCATCTGATTTCGCCAACTCGAGCGTACCTTTCCGCCTCGTCCGCACCGCGTAGCAGGCAGGCGCGATCGGATGGCAATTGTACTACTGGCGAACTCGATCCGCTTGGCGACGCGGCTTGATCACGGTGAGGTAATGGTACTCCTTGCGGTGCTTCTCGGTGCAGAATATTTCATCCTTGCGCTTCTTGTGAGGTCTTTTGGCATCCTTGTCAAGAAGTCTACGTCATGAACGCACTAGACGGCAAGGGCAAGAAGAACCTCACCAACAACGCCGAATACGACGATTTCCCCGACTGGGGAAGGCGAACGATGTAGGCCAACGCCGCGACGGCGGCGCACTCAACGGGCCAACGATCGCGGGATCGACCGGCGGACCGAAGACGACAGAGTGGAGGGCCGGGGC
>JACCTS010000361.1 GCA_013812245.1 Rubrobacter sp. | reverse complement strand
AGAGGTGATGCTAAGATTCGGTGGTCGTAGTTAGAAGGGTTGTATTTCCTCCAGGGGGTCGGATGGAGAACGGACGCCCGGCAGCTTACATAACGGGCATCGGCGTGGTCAGCCCCATCGGGGTCGGGCGCAAGACGTTCTGGGAGGCCTTGCTCGCGGGAGAGAGCGGGGCCGGTCCAATCACGCTGTTCGACCCGGACGGGTACGAGGTGCGGATCGCCGCCGAGTGTACGGACTTCGACCCCAAGGACTTCATGGACCGCAAATCCGCCGCCCGGACAGACCGCTTCGCCCAGATGGGTCTGGCCTCCGCGAAGCTGGCCCTGGAGGACGCCGGTGCGTGGGAGAAGCTGAACCAGCAGCCCGAGCGGGTTGGCCTGATCCTGGGAAGCGGCCTCGGCGGTGTGGCGACGATGGAGACGACCCAGGCGACCATAGACAGCAAGGGCCCGATGCGGGTCAACCCGTTCGCGGTTACCAGGATAATGCCAAACTCCGCCGCCGCCCACGTCGGCATCCAGCTTGGCGTACAGGGTCCATCGGCCACCCCGGCCCTCGCCTGTTCCTGCGGGACAGACAGCATGGCCCTCGGCTACGACCTCATCCGGCGCGGCGACGCGGACGTGGTTATCTGCGGCGCCACCGAGGCCACGATAACCCCGGTGATCGTGGCCGGATTCATCGCCATGCGGGCCATGAGCCGCCGCAACGACGATCCAGAGGGCGCATGCCGTCCCTACGACGCGGACCACGCGGGATTCCTGATCGGGGAAGGGTCCGCCGTGATGATCCTGGAGAGCGCCGAGTCGGCCGAGCAGCGCGGCGCGGAACCGTACGTGAAGATCACCGGGGTCGGCCGCACCACCGACGCCTACAACATCACAGACCCTGACCCCGAGGGACGCGGTATATTCCGGGCGATGAAACTCGCCACCGAGAACGCCGGGCTCGACGGGAGTCAGATCGGCTACATCAACCCCCACGGCACGGGCACGGTCGCCGGGGACGGCCCGGAGTCGCACGCGATGGCGAAGATCAACCCGAACGTCCGCGTCTCCGCCACCAAGTCCACCCTCGGGCACTCCCTGGGCGCGAGCGGCGCCATCGAGACCGCAATCTGCGCCATGACCCTGAAGGAGCAGACCGTCCCCCCCATGCGCAACCTCGCGAAGCTGGCGGATGGGTGCGCCGACCTGGAATACGTGGTGGACACACCCCTGGAAGCCCCGGACCTCGAAGCCGCCCTGTGCGCCAACCTCGGTGTCGGCGGTCACAACGTATCCGTCGCGCTGGAAAGGACATAGGCTGGCCGTGAGCAAGACGGACAATCTGAACAGTTTGCCGGAGGACCTCCCCGTACCCACGGACGACGGGGCGGCGGATCATCTTCCTGGGATGCAACTAACATCTCTCAACCTCCCGTCCACCTCAGGCGGAGACGTGGATCTCTCGTCGCTATCAGGAAGGTCGGTCCTTTACTGCTACCCGATGACGGGGAGACCGGACAGGGAATTACCTGACAGTTGGGACGACATCCCCGGCGCAAGGGGCTGCACCCCGCAGTCATGCGCCTTCCGGGACCACCACGAGGAACTGCGAGCTCTGGGCGCCCGCGTCTTCGGCCTGAGTACCCAGTCCACGGAGTACCAGCGAGAGGCGGCCGCACGGCTCCATCTTCCCTACGAACTCTTGAGCGACGAGAAGGTGGTGTTCACGAAGGCAATGGGCCTGCCGACGTTCGAGGTCGAGGGCGTGACCCTCACAAAGCGCCTGACACTCCTCATCAAGGATGGGCGCATAGAGAAGGTCTTCTATCCGGTGTTTCCACCCGGCGCCAACGCGGCGGAGGTCGTCGCGTGGCTGCGGGAAGAACGCACTTAGAGAGGTTTGTCATGAGTCGCATCGAAGAGCGTCTGAAGGATCTTGAAGACATACTGGCGCCCCACGGGAGCGCGTTGGTCGCCTTCTCGGGAGGCGTGGATTCCTCGCTCGCGCTGGCCGTCGCCGCGCGGGCGCTTCCCAAGGAGAAGGTTCTCGCCGTTACGTCGAACAACGAGACGTATCTTCCATCGGAGTTGGGCCTGGCGAGGGAATTCGTGGACTCTCTGCGCGTGGAACACCTCGTCGTGAACACGCGGGAGCTGGACGACCCCAACTACGCCAGCAATCCGTCCAACCGTTGCTACTTCTGCAAGAGCACTCTCTACTCGGACCTGGCGGCGCTGGCCGGCGAGCGGGGCTACGATTGCGTCGTCGATGGGGCGAACGCCGACGACGAGGGTGACCATCGTCCTGGCCGGAGAGCGGCCGGGGAGATCGGGGTGGTCTCGCCCTTGAGCATGGCGGGCGTGGGCAAGGCGGAGGTACGCGAGCTGGCGAAGCACCTCGGGCTTCCGAGCTGGGACAAGCCGGCGCTGGCGTGCCTGTCAAGCCGCTTCCCGTACGGGCAGGAGATCACACCAGAGAAGCTCGCCCAGGTCGCCCGCGCCGAGGAGTTCATGCGGACCCGTGGTTTCAGGCAGGTGAGGGTGCGCCACCACGGCGACATGGCCCGCCTGGAGGTCGGGCCCGAGGAGATGGAGCGCGCGTTCGCCGAGCGGGAGGAGATCGCCGTCGAACTCCTGGATGCTGGCTTCCTGTTTGTCGCCCTGGATCTCGCCGGCTACCGTTCCGGCAGCCTGAACGCGGCGCTGAAGAAGCCAGGCAAGAAACCGAAGAAGACCCTCCCCCTCATCTCGTAGCCGTGGAATACGAGACCATCCTGCTTATCGTCACGTTCGCCGCGATGGCGATCGGGCTGCTCGGGAGCGTGCTGCCAGGCTTGCCGGGGGTCCCCCTGATCTTCCTGTCCGCCCTCGTCTACGCCATCCTGACGAACTTCGCCACGATCGGCTGGCCGGTTCTGGTGCTACTCGGCTTCTTCGCGGCGTTGGCCTTCATCGCGGACTTCGTCGCCACCACCTACGGCGCCCGCAGGTTCGGCGCGAGCAACTGGGGCACGGTAGGCGGCGCCGTGGGCGGCATCGTCGGGGCGCTGGCGGGCGCACTCGTCTTCGGGATAGGCGCGCTCTTCGGCCTCATCTTCGGCACCATCGGCGGCGTCTTCCTCGGCGAGTATCTGCGGCGCCAGCGTGAACCGGCCCGCGAGAACGAAGAGCCAGGGCGCTGGGACTGGCGGCGGGCGTCACGGGCGGCCGGCGGCGTGCTCGTCGGCTACGTCGTCTCCGCCGTGTCCCAGGGAATCCTGGGCGTCGCCAGCGTGATCTCCTTCATAATCGCGCTGGCTTAATTAACCCCGTGTGCGGGTTTTAGATGAGTAGCTTCGAGAGCTGTAGGGGCGGATTGCCCATCCGGTGGTTGAGCAAGAAGGCCACGGTGTGAGAGAGGATCTTCCTGAGCAGCCTGCCGGTGAGGTGCCAGAG
>JACCTS010000359.1 GCA_013812245.1 Rubrobacter sp. | reverse complement strand
GCAACACGGGATGCCCGCTCGGGAACCTGATCCCGGACTGGAACGATCTCGTCTACAGGGACCAGTGGAAGCAGGCCATAGACCGCCTGCACAAGACCAACAACTTCCCCGAGTTCACCGGGATGCTGTGCCCCGCTCCGTGCGAGCCGGCGTGCGTGCTCTCCATCAACGACGACCCGGTGACCATCAAGGAGATAGAACTTTCGATTATCAACCGCGCCTTCGAAGAAGGCTGGGTCGTCGCCCATCCCCCAGCGGCGTCGAAGCGGACCGGCAGTAAGGTCGCGGTCGTGGGGAGCGGTCCCGCGGGCCTCGCGGCTGCCCAGCAGCTCAACCGGGCCGGGCACTCGGTTGTCGTCTTCGAGAAGGACGATAAGATCGGGGGCCTGCTACGCTACGGCATCCCAGACTACAAGATCGAGAAGTGGGTCGTCGACCGCCGCATCGCCCTCATGGAAGAGGAGGGCATCGAGTTCCGCACCAATGCCCACGTAGGCGAAGACCCGACCACGGAAGAACTAAAGAACGACTTCGACGCCGTCGTCCTCGCCGTCGGCGCGTTGCAGGGCCGCGACATCGACGTGCCGGGCCGGGAGTTGGACGGCATCCACCTGGCGATGGATTACCTGGTGCAGCAGAACCGCCGCGTAGCCGGGCTGCCGGTGAACGCGCCACGTGAGATCTCCGCGAAGGGCAAGAACGTGGTGATACTGGGCGGCGGCGACACGAGTGCCGACTGCCTGGGCAACTCCCACCGCGAGGGTTGCGCCTCCGTCAAGGTGCTCACGCACGGCCCGAAGCCACCCGAGACCCCGAGCCGGGACACCTGGCCCGACTGGCCCCTCATCCTGCACACCTACCCGGTCCACGACGAGGGCGGCGAGCGTGGCTTCAGCGTGGCCGTCACGGGCTTCTCCGGTAACGGACGCGTCGAGAGGATGCACGCCGTCGAGACCGAGAGAACCCCGGAGGGCAAGACCATCCCGAAAGAAGGCACCGAGTTCGAGATAGAGACTGACCTCGTGCTGCTCGCCATCGGTTTCACCGGCCCCGTGCGCGATCGGCTCCTCGAAGAGATGGACCTCGGTTACACCGAGCGCGGCGCTGTCCACTCCGAAAACGGATACGGTACCAAGGAAGACAAGGTCTTCGTGGCCGGTGACGCCCGGCTGGGAGCTGACCTGATCGTGACGGCCATCGCCGAAGGCCGCAAGGCCGCACGTCAGGCCGACGAGTTCTTGATGGGCCGCAGCCTGCTGCCCGGATAGAGGACGGTAACAGGCTGAGATCTGGCGACCGCCGGAAGATTGGTACTCGTCCGGCTCCGGCATCCCACGTATAACTACATGGTCATCTACGGTCGTTGCGGAGGTGGGAGCGTGGAATTTTCGCGGGAGGCTGCGCGCACGATGTTGCTCGCGGCGCAGGGTTTGATCTCCCCGCCGAAGCAAGCCACGAAGGACGATGTGCTTGAGGCCATCCGGCGGATGGGCGTGTTGCAGATCGACTCCATCTCCGTCGTTGCGCGCAGCCCTTACCTTGTGCTGTGGAGCAGGCTTGGTTCCTACGAGCCGCGCTGGCTCGACGAGCTTCTGGCTGAAGGTGCTCTTTTCGAGCACTGGTCGCACGCGGCGTGCTTCATACCCATCGAGGACTATGGGATCTACCGGCGGTTCATGCTGGACGGGCACGAGAAGACGCGGGCCTGGATCTCGGATCATCGGAAGGAGATCGGGTGTGTGATGGACCGCATTCGCGAACAGGGGCCGGTACGCTCCGTCCAGTTCGAGCGCACTGACGGTAAGGTCGGCGGCTGGTGGGAGTGGAAGCCGGAGAAGCGGGCGCTGGAGCACCTGTTCGCTGCAGGGGAGCTGATGATCTCGCGCCGCGATCCCAACTTCCACCGCGTCTACGATCTGCGCGAGCAAGTCCTGAAAGACGCCCATCCCGGATGGGAAGACGCCCTCGCGCCGACGAGCGAGGAAGTACGCCGGACGCTCGCCGCGAAAGCCGTGAGATCGCTCGGCGTGACCGTGGCGGGCTGGGTGCCAGACTACTTCCGCACGCCCAAGAGGGGTGCCGCACCGCTCCTCGAAGAACTGGCCGACGAAGGCGAGCTTCTCAGCGCCCGGATAGAAGGTTTCGACGAGCCTGCCTACGTGCATCCCGATAACGAGGGCCTGGCTGAAAAGACCCTCTCGGGCAACGTACAGCATTCTCGCACCACCCTGCTCTCGCCATTCGACCCCGCCGTCTGGGACCGAGCAAGGGCGCTGGAGCTTTTCGACTTCGAGTACAAGATCGAGGTCTATACGCCAGCCGCCAAGCGCCGCTACGGATACTACTCGCTCCCGATACTGCATCGCGGGGCGCTTGTTGGCAGGCTCGATGCCAAGGCGCACCGCAAAGAGGGTGTGTTCGAGGTGAAAGCGATCCATCTGGAACCGAATGTACCCGCGACGGAAGATCTCGTAGCTGGCGTCGTCGACGCTCTGCGCGATTGCGCCGGATGGCACGGTACGCCGGAGGTCGTGGTGCGACGCTCCGATCCAACGGGACTGGCCGATCTTCTCCGGGCGCAGATCCCCGCTTGAGGCGGAGCCTGAACGCCCTCGTCCCAGGCTGAAAGAGCTTCATTTCATCCATCAGGTGTCCCCGGCGTATAGCTCAGGCGGGCATATCGCCGGCTAATTCCAGCCGAAGGGCCAAAGATGAAAGCAAGATGCATGCTCTAAGGTTTCCGTGTCGCTAGGGTTCCGCCGTCCGGCTGGATGGGGCAGAGACCGAGAGCGGCAAGCGGGCCGGGAGAAATCCGGCGCGTCACACGGCGGGATAAAAGCCCAGGAGGCAGGAGTTCTCCCCGGGCTTTTCGCTTCCGGGGAGGGGAAGCTACCGGAAGGAGAGAGCAGTGAGCAGGGATCACCGCCATAGGATCGGGCCATCGGACGAGGAGGCTCTGAAGCGGCTCAAAGGCTACGAGGGGCGGGAGCGTGAGGCCGCAATCGGTAGCGCGAGGTGGGACGCGGAGGTCGAGCGGGCGCTCGAGGTCGGACTCCCGGCGGCGGAATCGGTTCAGGACAGGACCATCTCCACGTTCTCGCGTACCGAGCTTCCGTACTTCGCCGGGATCAACACCTTCATGCGTTTTCCGTTTTTGGAGGACGTGCGCGAGGTCGGGAACTACGACGTTGCGATCCTCGGCGCGCCTTTCGATATGGGGACGACGTACCGCTCAGGGACGCGTTTCGGGCCGCAGGCGATACGCCGCATCAGCGGCCTCTACTCCACGTACAACTACGAGTTCGGGGTGGACCTGCGCGAGCAGATGACGGCGTGCGACCTGGGCGACGTGTTCGTGATCCCGGCGAACCTGGAGAAGTCGTTCGACCAGATCTCCCGAGCCGTCAGCCACGTCGTCTCGCAGGGTACGTTCCCGGTCATCCTCGGCGGCGACCACTCCATCGGCTACCCGGACGTGCGCGGCATCGCCGAACATATCGAGGGGAACGTCGGGATCATCCACCTCGATCGGCACGTGGACATCCAGGAGAAGGATATGGACGAGCGGATGCACACGACGCCCTGGTTCCACGCCACCAACATCCCGAACGCCCCACCGAAGAACCTCGTGCAGTGCGGCATCGGCGGCTGGCAGGTTCCGCGTGCCGGGGTCGAGGTCGCCCGTGAGCGGCAGACCACGATCATGACCATTGGCGAGGTGGAGGCGATGGGCGTGGACAAGGCGGCCGAAATGGCGCTGGAGGTCGCCTGGGACGGTGCCGAAGCCGTCTACCTGTCCTTCGATATCGACTCGGTGGACTCGGGGTTCGTGCCTGGGACTGGGTGGCCGGAGCCTGGAGGCTACCTGCCGCGGGAGGCGCTGAAGTTCCTGCATCTGGTGGCGGAAGAAGGACTCTGCGGCATGGAGGTCGTTGAGGTCTCGCCGCCTTACGACCACTCGGATCAGACAGCGCTCCTGGCGGCCCGTGCGGTGGCAGATGTGCTGGCGACGATCGTCTCGGAAGGCCATATCGGAGACGGAGGAGGTACACCTTGATTCTGCTCGGGGTTGGAGCGCTGATCGCGCTCCAGATGGTGGTCGGGATCTGGTTCGCCCGCCCCGTCGCGCGAGATAGACTGGAGTATCCTTTTGGAGTTGACTTGGGCGGCAAGGAGGAGAGATGCGGCTTTCACCGGCGGAGCAGGAGAAACTGATGATCTTCACCGCAGCCGAGGTGGCCCGAAGAAGGCGCGAACGCGGACTGAAGCTGAACTACCCGGAGGCCGTCGCCATCATCTCGGCCGAGCTTCTCGAAGGTGCTCGCGACGGCCGCAGCGTCGCCGACTTGATGAGCTTCGGGGCCCCATCCTCGCTCGAGAAGACGTGATGGAGGGTGTCCCCGAGATGGTGAACGAGGTCGCCATCGAAGCCACCTTTCCCGATGGCACGAAGCTCGTAACCGTCCATGACCCCATCGTTTAGAAAGTGGAGTGACGGTGGGTGGTCCCATACACCACCAGGCCAACCTCGTGCTGCGTTTCCTCTTGGAACTGTGCGCGCTGGCGGCGCTGTTCTTCTGGGGACTCCGGATCGGTGGCGGTTCAATTACGGGCGTGGCGCTGGGGCTCGGTGTGGTGTTGATCGCTGCGTTCGTCTGGGGCATGTTCGCGTCGCCCCGCGCCCGCGTTTCTTTACCGCTGGCCGGTCGGCTCGTGGTCGAGCTGGTGTTCTTCGGGTCGGCCGCGGCGGGCCTTTACGCCACCGGGCATCCCGTGCTCGGCGTCGTGCTTTTGGTACTGGCGGTTATCAACCGGGCTCTGATCCAGGCCTGGGGACAGGATGAAAGGATGCGGACAGACGCCGGACAATGGACCCGGGGCGGATGAACGCCGGCCCCGGTACTGCTAATCTGAATCCAACCGAGGAAGGAGAAGCGCGATGACCCGTGAAGAGGCGACGCGGAAGATCCTAGAGGCAAAGAAGGCGAAGGGCTTGACCTTCGAGACCATCGCAAACAAAGTTGGTCGTCACAAGGTCTGGACCACCTCCGCGCTCATGGGGCAGCAGCCGATGAGCGCGGACGAAGCTGACGCGGTGGTGAGCATCCTCGGGCTCGGCCCGGAGGTCGCGGCGGCGTTGCAAGAGTACCCGATGCGCGGCTCGGTTGGTCGGGACGTGCCCGTGGACCCCACCATCTACCGGATACACGAGGTCACGCAGGTCTACGGCACAACGATGAAGGCGCTCATCCACGAGGAGTTTGGCGACGGCATCATGAGCGCCATCAACTTCAACATGGACAT
>JACCTS010000520.1 GCA_013812245.1 Rubrobacter sp. | reverse complement strand
CCGACGGCGGCCATGCCGCAGGATCCCCCGACGAAGAGCCCTTCCTCGGACATCAAACGCCGAGTCATCAGGAACGACTCACGGTCGAACACCTGGATGACTTCGTCTACCACGGAGCCGTCGTGGTTGCCTGGATAGAAGTCCTCGCCGACGCCTTCGATGGCGTACTGGTGGATGTTGTCTGGGTCTGAGAAGATCGAACCTTCCGGGTCCACCCCGACGATCTTCACGTCCGGGTTCTGCTCCTTGAGGTAGCGTCCCGTGCCGGTGATGGTGCCGCAGGTGCCCATGCCGGCGACGAAATGGGTGATGCGCCCGGCCGTCTGGCGCCAGAGCTCCGGCCCCGTGGTCTCGTAGTGGACCAGGGCGTTGGCCGGGTTCTCGTACTGTCCCGGCTTGAAGCCGCCAGGTATCTCGTCCGCCAGCCGCTCGGCGACCTTGTAGTAGCTTCCGGGATCTTCCGGCGACAGACTCGGGGTGATGACGACCTCGGCGCCCATGGCCTTCAAGAGATCCTGCTTCTCCTTGCTCGCCTTCTCAGGCATCACGCAGATGCACCGGTAGCCCTTGACCGCCGCCGCCAGCGCCAGCCCAGCCCCGGTGTTTCCGCTCGTCGGCTCGACTACGGTCCCGCCTGGCTTCAGAAGACCCTGTTTCTCCGCGACCTCAAGCATCTTCAGGGCGGGCCGGTCCTTGACCGATCCGCCGGGATTCAGGTACTCGACCTTCGCCAGTAGCGTGGCCGCGAGGTCTTCGTCGCGTTCGATGCGCCCAAGGCGGACCAACGGCGTCTCCCCAATCGTCTGCAGCACGTTCTCGAAGTAGTCCATGGTGAGCCAGTATAATCTCTCGTCATGGAGAAGAACCTTTGGAGGATGGAGCGCGTGCCCGGAGAGGTGGAATTGGCGCTGGCCCGCGCCAGTGATGGTCCAGATCCTCTGGTCTGCCTGCACGGCATCACGGCCCAGCACCGGGCGTTCAATGGGCTGGCACGCAACCTCATACCGGCCTACTCCCTGGCGGCGGTGGATCTGCGCGGCCGGGGCGACTCGGAGAAGCCCGAGAGCGGCTACGGCCTGGACGCCCACGCATCCGATGCGATCCGGGTCCTCGACCACCTCGGCTTGGAGAACGCCGTGCTCGTCGGCCACTCGATGGGCGCGTTCGTGGCGCTGCAAACCGCCCTCCACCATCCGGACCGCGTACGGGCCATCGTGCTGCTCGACGGCGGCTGGCCGCGTATCGAGTGGTCCCCGGAGGATATTTCCGAAGAGGAGAAACGGGAGGCGGAGGAGATGCGCGAGGGGCTCGCGCGGGCCTTCTCCCGCCTGGACATGGTCTTCGAGAGCCCGGACGACTACCTGAACTTCTGGTTCCCCGGGCAGGGCCTGACGATGGACGACCTGCCGCCGGACCTCGCCGACTACTACCTGTACGACCTCGGGGAGGTCGAAGGCGGCTACCAGCCCAAAGCGTCCCGCACCGCGGCGGAGGAAGACTCGCCCTGGGTCTCCTCGCGCGCCCCGACCGCAGAGGAGATGAGCGCCGTCCACTGCCCCGTCGCCCTCGTCCGGCCCTCGGAAGGCTTCTTCCCCGGCAGCGAACCCCTGATCTCCGCCGAATCCCTCGCCGCCATGAACGAAGCCCTCGACATCCGCTCCGACACCCGTCTCGAAAGCGCCAACCACTACTCCATGCTCTTCGGAGAGCCCGCCCAAAAGACCGCCCGCGCCATCGAAGATTTCCTCCAGCACGCCTGATAACCGCCGCCCGTTCCTAAAGTCCAGAAAGTAAGTAAGGCCAGGATGCCCCTTCTCTCTTGACACGGCCTACACAAAGCGTGTATAAACGGGCAACCGTTAGTTAGGGTGATTTGGTAAGTTTTGGGGAAGGTGGCTTGATGCAGAGGATTTCGTTGACCGGAGCGACGACGATAGTGGTACTGCTGGCGGCGTTCGTCGCGGCGGCCCTGGCGATAGTAGCCGTGGCGGGCCAGGAGGCGGGGGCCGCTCCGCAGCAGAACCCTGAGGAGGCCGTACCGGCGACGATCTCCCC
>JACCTS010000503.1 GCA_013812245.1 Rubrobacter sp. | reverse complement strand
GACGTACCTTCGTAGCTGGCGGCGGTGGAATCCTGCGGCACGAGCACGCGCAGGGCGTTGTGCGCCACGGAGAAGTCCTGGGGCGTCATGGCGACGACCTCACCGTCTATGTTCACGTGCATCTCGGGGTCCGTCTCAAGACGCACCCGCCCCGCGTGGAACTGCTTGACGCTCTCGTTGCGGATAAAATCTCCGCTCTTGAAGTAGCGGGCAACACCGAAGAGGTCGCGATGGCGCCCCATCTCGATGGCGTAAACGTCGAGCGTCTTGTCATCTATGCCGGAGTCGGGGGCCACCACGTTCCCGCCACCGTAGAAACGGCCGTTGCCCACGGCGACCTGGAGCAGCCGCCCGAGATTCGCCGGCTCGTACTCACCTTCCGGGAAGGTTAGCGTTGCGGAGAAGGGCTCGTGTTTCAGGAAGGCCCGAATGGCGGCCATCGGGTACGCGAGGGCGCCGGCCCGGCGCTTGAGCATCGGGGAGAGAGACTGGGTAACGCCGACGCCAAGGCCAACCGTCGCGACGTTGACGTAGTAGTTGTCCCCCGCGAGCCCCAGGTCCACGTCCACCACCTTTCCGCGGGCGATAACGTTGCAGGCGCCGTCCACATCCGAGGGAATGCCGAGCGTGCGGGCGAAGTCGTTGGCGGTCCCTAGCGGCAGGAGGCCCAGTGTAGCCTTGTGGTGCGCCAGCGAGTCCACCACGGAGCTGACGGTGCCGTCGCCGCCACCGAGGACCAGGAGATCGTAGTTCCGGCTGTCGCCCAGGACCTCGGCCACCGTCTCGGGGAGCCGGGCGGGGTCGCGCAGGGCGTAGGTCGCCCCTATGGGCACACCGGCGTCCTGCAACCGGTCGAGTGCCCGGAAGAATACCCGTTCCCCGGTTCGGGACCGGGTGTTGACGATCAGGGCCGCCCGCTGGAATGAAGAGTCGCCGCTCATGGCAAGAGTATACGCGCCTCCGGCAGCCGGGTTTCGGCGGGCCGCGCCGTTCTGGTATCCTCGGAGGCGGAGCACCGCCTCTCGCATCGAAAACGTCGTCTGGAAGGTGGGATGCCGGAGAAAGTCGGGTTCGTGGGGTTGGGAATCATGGGCCGCCCCATGGCGAAGAACCTCATGGCTGCGGGGTACGAACTGGTCCTCCACAACCGCACCCGTGAGAAAGCCGAAACGCTCGCCGCCGAGACCGACGCCGACAGCGTCGCCGAGGTCGCGGACAATCCACGCGAAGTAGCGGAGCGATGCAACGTGGTCATCACCATGCTGCCGGGGCCACCGGAGGTCGAGCGAGTCGTGGCGGGAGAAGACGGGCTTTTCGCCGGAGCGAAGGAAGGCTCCCTGATAGTGGACATGAGCACGAGCTCGCCCGTACTGGCGAAGGATCTCGCCCGGCAAGCGGAAGAGCGCGGCGTGAGGATGCTCGACGCCCCGGTCTCCGGTGGAGATACTGGAGCCATCGCGGGGACGCTCTCGATCATGGCCGGAGGATCGGACGAAGACTTCGAGCGGGCGCTTCCGTTGTTCGAGGTCATGGGAGGCGCGATCACCCACACCGGGCCCGCGGGAACGGGGCAGGTGGTGAAGGCGTGCAACCAGATCGTGGTAGCGCTGGCCATCGAAGCAGTCTCCGAAGCATTGGTGCTGGGGTCGAAAGCTGGAGTTGATCCCGAGATAGTTCTGGACGCGCTCTCCGGCGGGCTCGCGGCCAGCAGCGTGATGAAGGTCAAAAGAAGGAACTTCCTGGAGCGCGACTTCGAGCCGGGCGGGAAAGTGAAGTTCCACCGCAAGGACCTGGGGATCGCCCTGACGGCGGGCCGGGAGTACGGGGTGGCGTTGCCGACGGCGGCGGTCCTGGATCAGATGTTCGGGGCACTGATGGCGAAGGGGCGCGGTGACTGGGACCACTCGGCGCTCATCACCCTGATCGAAGACCTCTCCGGAGATCACACCTGAGCACCCCCGGTCGGGAGCCCCAACCGGCGTCCGCCGTAAAGCCGGACAGGTGGACGGTGCGATGGGTACAGGCTGGCCTCATCCTCTGCATCGCCGCAGCGTTTGGGTTGCTGTACCTGCTGTCCGCGGGGTTCCGGTCGGAGGTGAACCGGGCGCTCGGGATTCTGGGCCATGGGGACGTGGCGGGCCTGCGCGAGTACATCCTCTCCTTCGGGGCGTGGGCTCCCGTGGCGTCGAGCCTCCTGATGGTATTACAGGCCCTGGCGGCGCCGCTGCCTTCGTTCCTCATCACCTTCGCCAACGGGCTGGCATTCGGGGTTTTCCAGGGCTGGGCATTGAGCGTGTTCGGGCATACGCTGGCGGCCGCGGTGTGCTTCTGGATCTCCCGTTCCCTCGGAAGGGGTTTCGTGGAGGCGTTGGTGGGACGCGCGGGATTGGAGTCGGCCGACCGCTGGTTCGCCCGGTGGGGGCTATACGCCGTGTTCCTGGCCCGGCTCATTCCGGGCGTCTCCTTCGACATCATCTCCTACGCCGCCGGCCTCACCCCGATGGGGTTCAGGAGCTTCATCACAGCCTCGATACTCGGCATCGTTCCGCAGACCTTCTTCTACTCCTTTCTGGGACACCGCGCCCCGGAGTACGTCTGGGCTTTCCTGGTCTTCTCAGCGATAGTCGCCGTCTCGGCGGTCGCCGCCGTCGCCATACGGCGCCGGAAGGGTCGGGAAGATACTTCCTGAAGAAAGCCGCGAACTACCGGCCGCCGATCCGGGCCACGACCCGCGACGCCTGCTCCAGGCCCCGTTGCAGCGACGTAGCGGGAGCCTCATCCGAAAGCCAGGACGCCAGGAAAGCGGCGCAGAAAGCATCACCGGCCCCCGTCGTGTCGACCACCCGCGCCGAAACCGCCGGAAGGCGCACGAGCCGCCCATCCTGTCCTCCGAACACCGCGCCCTCCGCGCCCAGCTTGAGCGCGACGCTGGAGTGCTTTTCGCACAGCGTCTCCACTATGGACTCTGGATCATCAACGCCAGCGAGAAGTTGCCCTTCTTCCAGGTTCGGGAAGAGAAGGTCTGCGCCCGCGGTCCATTCGAGGAACCGTTCCGGGCCGATGTTCCGGAGAACGGCGACTGAAGACGGGTCTACGGAGACCGTCATGCCGGACTCGCGGGCCTGGCCCAGGGCCTCGATGACGGTCTTCCGGGAGTCCGGGTGGGAGAAGCCGTAGCCAGAGAGGTGGAGGTGTCGGTTGGATGTGAAGAGGTCTTCCGGCAGGTCTTCGGGGCGCAGTTGCTGGCTCGCGGCGCGGTCGGTGATCATGGTCCGCTCCCCCGCATCGTCCACGAGGATGACGACCTTCCCTGTCGGCGCGGACGGATCCACCGCCAGACGCGGGACCACGCCCTCACGCTCCAGCTCTTCCGCCAGGGATCGTCCGAAGACGTCCTGTCCCACCTTCCCCACGAAGTGCGTCTCGGTGCCGAGCCGGGCGAGCCAGACGGCCATGTTCGCGCTCGAACCGCCGGCCCGCACGCTGATGAAAGCGCGGGTATCGGTTCCATGGGCCAGTGGTCCTCCAACCTCGGCCAGCACGTCGAGGAGGAGATCTCCGATCACCACGACCGGAGGCGGTCTCGTCACCGAGAGCGTTTCCCTTCGATCCCGGACAGGGCCACGGCTATGCGTGCAGCCAGGCGCGCGTTGTTGCGCACTATTTGCTCGTTCACCCGCAGGCTCTCGCCTCCCGTTGCCTCCCGGAAACGCTCCAGCAGGAACGGCGTGACCTCCTTCCCTCGTATTCCACGCCGCTCCAGTTCTTCGAACCCCGCCCGCAGCGCGCGGTCGTGGAGATCTGGGTCCAGTTGTTCCGCCTCGGGGATCGGGTTCGCCACTACGATCCCACAGCCCTCCTGGCCGATGAATCCGGAGGCGGAGATCAGCCGGGCCGCCTCTTTTTCGTTTTCCACGCTCCAGTCCAGCGGGCTGCCCGAATCCGTGAGGTAGAAGCCGGGGAAACGCCTGGTGCGAAAACCGGCGACCGGAACCCCAAGCGTTTCGAGTTGCTCCAGCGTGGCGGG
>JACCTS010000498.1 GCA_013812245.1 Rubrobacter sp. | reverse complement strand
TTTCGGGGTCGAGCATGGCGTCGGAGTAGCGAGGGATCCACAGGTCGGCGTCGAAGTTGTGGGCCAGATGGTGGAGGTGGTCGATCCAGAACCTCCGCGTGTAGATGATCGCCCCGCTTTCCGGTCGCTGCCCGAACCTCTTCGATCCACTCGCCGACCCAGTCCCCTAGAGCCGACGGACCCAGGGCCTCATTCCCGAAGGCCTCAAGATCCAGGATCGGACGGATGTCATCCTCTCCAAGGCCCGCCACCTCGAGTGATTCCTGGCCTGGACCGATCTCCACTGAGCCCCGCACACGACTCCAGGACACCGGGGAGGCTTTTTGGTCTAATGAAGGGGTTGGCAAGCTTCGCAGGCCAGAGCCGGAACTGGCCTTTCTGGGGGGGGATCCATGGCAGAGAAGCTCGAATCGAGGAGCCAAGCACCGGCCGCAGACGAGATCGTCCTGGACAACGAACAGGCAAAGGAGTACCGGGAGGGCGTCTACCGGCCGATCGACATCAGCGCCCTGAGGCCCGCTCCTGCGCAACCAGACTTTCCTAGCCGCGGATCGGGCGCGCCGTTCAAGCTCAACGACGACATGCCAAGGGCGCCCCGACTCAAGTACATCATTGGACCCTCCGTCATCGCCCTCGGAATGGGTCTTGGAGCTGGTGAATTCCTGCTGTGGCCCAACCTCCTCGCCGTCAACGGGTTGTCGATCTTTTGGCTGTTCTGGGTCGGCGTTCTCGCGCAGTTCATCGTCATCGGTGAGATCGAGCGCTGGACCGTAGCCACAGGCGAGTCGATCTTCGGCGGAATGCGCAGGGTTTCCCGCCTGGCCTTTTGGCCGTGGTTCTTTCTCGTGGCCACACTGGCTGGTTTCTTCTGGCCCGGGTGGGCGTCGCAGTCCGCAACGCTCATGCTGGCAGTCATCAACACCATGTTCGGGACCGAGTTCACGCAATGGCAGCCGCTGGCGCTCGGCATGATGGCATTCATCTATGTCGCGCTCGCCGTGTCGCGGGTCGTCTACAACTCACTCGAGAAGTTCGAGATCATCCTCGTTGTTGCCTTTTTCCCGATGCTGTTTATCGCCGTGCTCTTGTCCGGCGTGTCGCTGAGCGACCTCGGAGAGCTGGCCAAGGGCTTTGTCCCCAACAGAGACGCACCGCCGGAGCTCGTCTCCGGTGAACAGTTCCCGACGCTCTTGCTTGCGGTCGCATACGCCGGCAGCGGAGGAACGCTGCTGCTCGCTCAAAGCCTGTGGATCCGTGACAAGGGCTTTGGGATGGCCGCCTATCAGGGACGGATAGCGGGCATCAAGGGTGAGAACGAGCCGGTTATGGAGAGCGGATTTGCTTTCTCCAATCGTGACTCGGTCGCACGTGAGCGCTTCAGGAAATGGATGAGGGTTGCCCACTTGGAGCTGCTCCTGACCTTCGCCATTCCGATTCTGTTGAGTGTGGTCATTACGGGGTTGATCGTTGCAGGAACGGTGGGACTCAGCAATCCGGATTTGGCGGGGGACCTCAGCGGAACGGTCGGAGCCATGGGCGAGGCTCTGAAGTCCGAGGTCGGTACGTGGTTGCAGGTGACTTTCCTGCTGGGCGGGGCTCTGGTGTTGTTCTCGACGCAGGTCGGGATTGTCGACACCGTCACGCGCAACACGGGGGACATCTTCTATGAACGACTTGGACGCAAGTTGAAGGGTTTCACAATCAAGAATACGTTCCTTGCCTTCCTCACGGTGTTCACGCTCGCAGGCATGGCCGTTATCACATTGGCCTGGGCCGCCGACAAGGGGATCGAGACGGAGAAGTCGATTCAGCCCGACTTCTTGATCCTCATTGCAGGTCCTTTCACGATTGCTTCGATGTACGCGTTCGCAGCCGTCATCGCGATCCTCAACACGCGCCACCTTCCACTCGGACTGCGGATGTCTCGATCAAGCTGTGGGCATGTGGTTCGCCATGGCTCTGTGGGGATGGTTCACAGCGGAGCAGATCACACGCACGGTCCTCGGGGAGGTGGGCGCGCCGGTCGTCGATGCGACGACGATATCCGTGCATCCGGTCAGAGTGGTTCTCTATGCTGTCTGGATCGGCTCGTTGTTGTACGTGGTCGCGCGCACAGCGGGCCCCGGCTTCACCAGGACCAGCCCACCGGGTGATGCAGGAGCGTCGCAAAGCGGGGGCTGACCCTACGCATGATCTGGCCGATGAGGATCACCCTGAGACCTTCCTCTTCGACGTCCACCATGGCACCCTGAAGCTGACGAAGGTGAAGTTCCAGACGCGAGGGCGCCGGATCTACGTGCTAGCGAGGCTCGACGTGGACGGCGCCCCCCACACGAACCCCGACGGTGGGCGCGTTGGTCCTACTCACCTTCTACCGTGAGGGCTACGAGGACAAGTGGGCTGATGAGCTGGATCCGGCTCGCTTCACGGTCCCCACCGACCTCGGTCAGGCAGACGTCGACTTCTGACAATTTTTTAACATCTTCGACCCCCTCCTCTCCAGGCTGGCCTCCTGTGAACGCGGGCGATTGTCAGGCCCTCATCGACGAGTACATCGCATGGCTCAGGAAGGGCCTGTCGGGAGCCGAGCTCGACGGCAGCTGCGAGGTAACCACCCCTTCCTCGATTGTCACAACGACCATCTCCAGATCTACGCCCAGCCCCATAATGGCAAAGTCGTGCTCAGCGACGACGCACCGACTTGGTGCAGACGGGTATGGACCTCACTACCCCCAAGCGCAAGCAGATGCTCGAGACCGCGCTCAGAGGCTTCGGGTGCGCCTAAGTGGAAAGCGCCTGGAGGTCGATGCCACGCCGCAGCAGGTTGGCCAGAAGATGCACGCGCTGCTCCTGGCCATAATCTCGGTCAACGACATGTTCGTGATGGCCAGCAGCGGGTCGCTTCGCTCTTCTTTGAGGACGTCAAGGCTTTCCTCGACCTCCACTACGTCCCTTATCGACCGCGTCAAGCTCAGCGGCACAACCGGCTTCGACCACCTCCTCGACTTCGTTATCTTGCGTTCAGCTGAGAAACCCGAAAGGCTCCTACAAACGATCAACGCGCCGACCCGGAACACCATCACGTCCTACCTGTTCGCCCTAACCGATACAGTGAGCGAGCGCGCAGCAGAAACGAAGGCGTTTGCCTTCCTCAACGACGAGGACAGCTCCGTCAGCACGGCTGCCGAGGACGCGCTGAGCGCCCACGGCGTGGGACCTCTCTATTGGACTCGCCGTGAGGAGTCCCTCGAAGCCTTAGCCGGATGAGCCATTCGGTCAGGGGCCGATTAGATCTTCGGCGCCGCGACAGTCGCCGCCTTGGTTGATCGTCTCGTTCACCACGCTGAGGTCATCGTCCCGGGTCAACGGCCGCCGTGCCCTTCGCGGCGACGAACAAAACCAAACCCCCGCGGGACGCCAGAACCCTAGTACAGATAAGGGTCCGTTTTGGAGCGGACACGGGCACCCGTGCTCGGCTCCCTCCCCACGCCTTGCGCCGGGCCCGGATTGGTAGTAAATATCTGGGTGGGAGGCAAGGATGTGCGTAGGGTGGCGTCTCATTTGCGTGACCACGATCGTGGGCGAGCGCGCCCCCACAGCGGTTCGTTGGCGAAGAGCACGGTCGCCTCCCCTGCCGCGGCACGAATCCCATCATCGTTCACCAAGTCCACCAGGAGGAAGACTCATGCGAAGAAGATCATTGGGGGCACTCGCCGCAAGCATTGCCCTCATCAGCCTCATCGGCGGGGTGACTTTCGCGTCCGCATCCCGCAACACCGCTCCCCAGAAGCTGTGGAGCCGTGCGTCCTCGGCGGCCACCGCCGGAAGGGTTGCAACGGCAACGGTCGCCGGCCACGGGCAAACGCTCGTGGTGGTAAGCCGTAACGAGACAGAAACCGAGATCGACAATGCGCCGAGGGGCGAGTTCAGCCAAGGGGACGAGGACGTCGTCACATCCCCTCTGTATAGGGCTGGACGGAAAGTGGGTCGCCTCGACGTCCACGTAGTCTTCACGGAGGTCGACCTGGAGGCCGGGCTAGTGGCGTTCCAGGTGACGTTCACCTCGACCCTACGAGGGGGTCAGATCACCTCCACCGGCGTGGGTACATTCTCGGAGGAGGGCGCGCCCGGATTCGAGGCTGCGGTAACGGGCGGTACGGGCGCCTACTCGAGGGCACGAGGAGAGGTGCACACTACCTTCGGGGAACGCTCCGTCAGGTTCGTCTATCACCTGACCCGCTAATCAAATGCAGCAAGAACGGCCCGCAATCGGGCCGTTCTTGCTGCGGGTGCCTTCGGAATCATGTGGGGCGGCACGAGGACGAGGGAACGCCGCCCACTCAAGCGGGGCAACGGCACGCCGCGATGAGTTTCGTGCAGCAAACGTGCAGCAGAAGGAGAACGTTTCTGCATCCGACGGTAGTCATCGCCTGGTATATGACGACCACGTGACCGCGGGCTTCAGAGGAGGCTTACGAAGCGCTGACCCGCCAATGGGGACCTCGGGCAATGCGAGGAGCACTATGGGCCGATGAGGTGGTAGTGGAAGACCGACCCGGACGGGACGGTTTGGCCCCCACCGCACGAAGAGTCCTGAGATCTCTCTGGCGATGTAGCGCTTGAGACAGCGAATGACTTCCCTCTTGCTGAGGCCCTCCCCAGGCGGCGGGTCGCGTACCTTCGGGTACGTTCGCAGTGGCGGAGCCTCACCAACCGCGCGTCGGGCGCTCCTCCGCCGACCAGGAAGGGATGGCGCTTGCCGCGTCCCCGAGCGTCGGCGTAGAGCTTGGCGGCCCATGGCGATGAGTGGCGAGAGTTGTCGGCGAAGATGCCAAGAGCGTCTCGAGAGCGGCTCCGGCGCGCCGCTCA
>JACCTS010000492.1 GCA_013812245.1 Rubrobacter sp. | reverse complement strand
TACACGGCGGCCAAAGAGCTGTGTCAGCGTACCCGTCATCGCGACGACGTGGGCGTCATGCTCATCTCCCGCGAAAACTTCTTCACCTTCTGGCCCATGGTGGCCGCCGTCGTCAGCAGCGACATAGAGACCAGGAACGTCGCCCAGCCGCTCAGGCGCGCCCTGATCTCACTGGGCGCCAGTTTCAGGCGGGCCGAGGTCCAGAGTATCAATCTCGAGAAGCAGTGTGTCACGGCCGACGAGCAAGAGTTTCCTTACGAGCACCTGATCGTGGCCCTCGGCGGCGAACCGGCGTACTTCGGCATCCCCGGCGTCCAGAAACACGCCATCAGCATGACGAGCATCAGTACAGCGGAGAGGATCCGCAACCGCGTCATCGAACGCTACGAGGAGACCACCCTGGCCCGCGGCGATGTTCCTGATTCGAAGCTCACCTTCGTCGTCATCGGAGGGGGCGCGACCGGGGTCGAGACGGCCGCCGAGCTGCACGAGTTGGTTCACGAGGTGCTCCGTCCCGACTACCCTAACATCAACCCGCACCGCATCAGGATCGTGCTGGTGGACCGCAACGAGCAGGTCCTCAAGGAACTCGACCCGGCTCTGAGGCGCACCGCCCGCAAGAAGCTGGCCGACCTCCAGATAGAAGTCATAAACCGGGTGAAGGCCAAGGAGATCACCGCCGAAAAAGTCATCCTCGACGGCGGACACGAGATCCCGGCCGAGAACGCCATCTGGACCGCGGGCGCCCGGGCCAGCGAGAAACTCGACGACTTCGACCTCCCGCGCGACGAACGCAAGGGCCTGATCGTGGACCCCACGATGCGCGTGAAAGGCCACGGCAACGTGTGGGGCGTGGGGGACTGCGCGGCCAGTATCGAGAAAGACGGCAAGCCCATCCCGCCCAACGCCCAGGCCGCCACCCAGCAGGGCAACGCCGTGGCCCGCAACATCCTCGCGGTCATAGACGGCGACGAGCCTCAGCCCTTCGACTACAAACCACTTGGGCAACTCGTGGAGATGGGGAGCCACTTCGCCGTCAACGAGGTCCTGGGTGTGCGCTTCTCCGGCCTCATCGCCGCCCTTTTCTGGCGGATGACGTACCTGTACAAGCTGGAGAGCCCCCAGAGCCGCGCGCGCATTGCTATCGACTGGCTACTCGACCTGTTCTTCGACCCGGCCGTCACCCAGATCCGGGAGCGCGAGTAGTCCGCTCCCTCGGGTGCTTGCCGACGGGCGCTGCCTTGTAGCAGAATGCCGTCTTTCGTGACATGACCGCGATATGAAAGGGACCGGGCGCCGCAGCCGTGGGCTACAACCTAAGACTCCTCGTCTCCTGCCCGGACAGGAAGGGCCTCATAGCCGCCCTCTCCTCGTTCATCGCCATGCACGACGGCAACATCCTCTCCGCCGACCAGTACGTGAGCGACGGGCAGACTTTCTTCATGCGCCTGGAGATCAAGGGCGAAGGCTTCGGCCTGAAACGAGATGAGTTCGACGCCGCTTTTGCGCCGCTCGCCCGCCGCCACGCGATGGACTGGCGGACGAGCTACACCGATGCCCCGAAGCGGATGGCGATCCTGGTCTCCCGCTACGACCACTGCCTGATAGACCTCCTCTGGCGCTGGGACGCAGGGGAACTGGAGGCCGACATCCCGCTCGTCGTCTCCAACCACCCCGACCTCGCCCCGCGCGTCGAGGCTTACGGCATCCCGTTCCACCACCTCCCGGTGGCGAAGGCCACGAAGGCGGAGCAGGAGGCGAGGGTCCTGGATCTCCTTTCTGAACATGGTGTAGACGTGGTCGTGCTCGCCCGGTACATGCAGATACTCGGTCCCGGGCTCGTCGCCGCCTACCCTGATCGCATCGTGAACATCCACCACTCTTTCCTGCCGGCCTTCGTCGGGGCGGACCCGTACCGGCGGGCGCACGAACGGGGCGTGAAGACCATCGGCGCCACCGCCCACTACGTCACTGAGGAGATGGACGCCGGACCCATCATCCACCAGGACGTGGCCCACGTCACCCACAGGGCCACCGTGGAGGACCTCGTCCGCCTGGGACGCGAGGTCGAGCGCCGCGTCCTGGCCCGCGCCGTGCGCTGGCACCTGGAGGACCGCATCCTGGTGGACGGCGCCCGCACCGTGGTGTTCGAGTAGGATCAGTCTTCGGGCTGCGCCGGGTCCTCTTTCTCGAAGGAGACCATGACGGTTCTCTGGTAAGCGGCGCGGTCTTCGAGGCGAGCGTGCCAGGCCTGGAGGTTGGGCATCGAAGGCCGGTCTATGTCCAGGTTGAGCCAGCGGTAGATAGTCGATCCGAGGGCGACGTCGCCCATGGTGAGGGTGGGACCGGCGACGTACTCGTGGTCTTCGAGGTGCCCTTCCAACGCGGTTAGGATCTGCGTGGTGCCTTTGACCGAAGTCGTGATCTTCGCCGGATCTCTCTGCTCGGCCGGGGTGCGGACAAGTCCCAAGACGGTGTCCTTGAAGGCGGGCCAGAGCGTACCTAGCTGGTAGTCCATCCACTTGTCGGCGAGGGCTCGTTCTCCGGCTTTCTCCGGCCAGAGGGTGCCCGACCCGTACTCCGCGGAAAGGTAGCGCACGATCGTATTCGACTCCCACAGTTCGAAGCCGTCGTCGGAGATCGTCGGCACCAGACCCGTGGGGTTACGGGAGAGATACTCGGCCTCGCCCGTACCGCCGAACAACCCGCCCGCATCGTGGCGCTGGAACGTGACGCCCAACTCTTCGCAGCACCAGAGCACCTTCTGTACGTTGACGGAGTTCTTCCTTCCCCAAACCTCGATCACCTCGTACTCCTTTCCCGTGGAGCTTAAGGACATGCGACCATGCCCCGCATGCATCCTCCAGAGTCTATCGGAGATCAAGGTTTGTGATCCGGCCGGCTCGGGTTGCTGGCTGACGCCGGCATCTCTTATAGCCGGATTTACTCTCGCGCAACGACAATATTTCAGACAAATCGTAGGTCAGGACACGACGGAATGTAAGATCAGAGTCCACGAAGTTTAGTGCTCTGCAAGGCAGGGCCGGGACCGCCTGGTGCAGGTACTCAGGCCCGAGCATTCAGGCCTGCTATCAAGGGGCCGACCACCGGACGGTGTATACGACGGGGCGCTCTGTTCCAGCGTAGCCCGAGAAGCCCGGGAGATACCGGTATTCGACCCCGGTGCGCTCGCGGGCCTGGCTGGGCCAGCGACGGGGCCGTAAAACCCCGGTTCATCGGTTAAGATAGCGGTTCGTATGGATCGTCTGCCGACCAGAAAGTTCACCACCACTCCGGGCACCAGGGACATCCTGCCGCCGGAGTCCACCCGGCTCCTGGACGCGCAGGACCGGGTGCGGGAGCGGTTCCGCATGTTCGGGTTCCGCGAGGTCGTTACGCCTGCGCTGGAGTACGCGGAGGTCCTCGAAGAGCCGAAGCTCAGGGACACCTCCTTCAAGCTTTTCGACCCGGATAACCAGACGCTGCTGCTGCGCCCGGAGATGACCACGCCCATCGCCCGGCTCGCCGCCCAGAGCCTCGCGGGCAGCCCGCCACCGTACAGGCTCTCGTATTCCTTGCCGGTGTACCGCCGGGCGAGCGTCGGCCGTGGGCAGAGCGCGGAGTTTCACCAGGCGGGTGTCGAGGTCGTGGGCTCCGGGAGCCCGGCCGAGGACGCCGGGACCATCGCCTTGCTTGTGGACGTACTCCAAACCCTCGGCCTCCGCGCCCCGGAGGACTTCGCCGTCGTGCTCGGCCAGTCCGCGTTCTACGGCGGATTCCTCCGCCACGCAGCCCCCGAGGCCGCTCCGCGTCTCCTCGCCGCGCTCGCCGCCAAAGACCTGGTGCGGGTGGACGAGTTGTCGCGTGGTCTCCCGAAAAGAATCGGCGCGGCGGTGAGGGAGATGCCGCGCCTCGTCGGGCCGGCGGCGGATGGATCCGTACTCGACGAGGCGGCCAGGTACGCGGGCGACCTTGCGGGCGGCGAGGCCGTGGCGGCGCTGGAGAACCTGCGGGAGATCCTGGCGCACCTCGACGCCCACGGCTGTCTCGGGGCGGCGATCCTGGACCTCGGCCTGATCGGACGCCGCGACTACTACACCGGCGCGGTCTACGAGGTCTATGCTTCGGGCCTCGGGTTCACCGTCGCCAACGGGGGACGCTACGACAACCTGCTCCGCCGCTTCGGAAAAGACCTCCCGGCCACCGGGTTTGCCATATCGCTGGAACGCCTGATCTCCGTTCTCCCGCACGAAGAAGCCGCACCCCTGCTCGTGCTCGTCGGCGCCTCCGTCGAGGCCACCCGCACCGCGAACGAGCTGCGCTCCTCGGGCGTCCCGGTATTGCAGCTCGCCGAAGACCTGACGCCAGAGGATGCGTCCCGCTACGCCCGCTCCGTGGACGCGGCCTGGATCTGCTACCCCGCCGGTCCTGACGGCCTGAAGCTCGTCCCTTCCGAAGCCGGCAGCGAGTTCGTCCTAGTTTCACCGGAGGGTGTGGCCGGGGAGGTGCTGCGGTGAGCGGGCTCCGGGTGGCGGTGCCGAAGGGCGCCATCTTCGAGGACGCCCTGCGCGCGCTCGGCGGGGCCGGCCTGCCGGTCGGGGTGCTGCGGGAGAACGGAAGGCGGCTCGTCTACGAGGCCAACGGGACGGAGTTCATAGTGAGCCGGCCTTCGGACGTGCCGGTCTTCGTCGAGTACGGGGCCGCGGATGTCGGCGTCGTGGGCAAGGACGTGCTGGAGGAACAGGAGCCGAACGTCGTCGAGCTCCGGGACCTCGGGACGGGAGCGTGCCGCATGATCCTTGCGGCCCCCGCTGCCGAGGCCGCCGAAGTCGAGGAGGCCATAGAACGGGCGGAGATCGTCCGGGTGGCGACCAAGTTTCCGCGCACGGCCCGCCGCTACTTCGAGAACCGGGGCCGTCAGGCGGAAGTCATCGCGCTGCATGGCTCCATTGAGCTCGCCCCGCTCGTCGGGCTTGCCGAGTGTATCGTGGACCTCACCGCCACCGGCACGACGCTGCGCGAGAACGACCTGGTTGTTTTGGATGAGATCTCCTCCTCCACCGCCCGCGTGATCGCCAACCGCGGCGCCTACCGCCTGAAGAATCCCGAGATCTCCGTCCTCCTGAAAGCCATGCAGCCGGAAGGAATCCTCGGTGGCTAGGAAACTCGACGCCCGCGACTCGAGCCCGGCTGAGGTTGTCGGCCAACTTCGGCGTCCGGGCGGCTTCCTCTCGCGTGGCGTCAGGGACGCCGCCCGTGATATCGTCGAGAGCGTACGCGTGCGGGGAGACGAGGCCCTTGTGGAGCACACGGAGCGCTTCGACGGCGTACGGCCCGACCCCATCCGGGTTCCGAAGGAGGAGATAGCGCGGGCCCGCGAAGCGTTGCCGCCGGAGCTTGAGGAGAGCTTCCGGGTTGCCATCGAGAACGTGCGCCTGTTCCACAAGCGGGAGATGGATCGCTCCTGGGAGCTTTCCCGGAACGGCGCGACCCTGGGCCAGCGGGTCCGTCCGCTCCGCAGGGCTGGTGTGTACGTCCCAGGCGGCCACGGCGCGTATCCCAGCACGCTCGTGATGGCGGCCGTGCCGGCCCAGGTGGCTGGCGTCGGGGAGATCTCCGTCTGCGCTCCGCCGGGGCATAATGGACGGGTGAGCGAAGGGGTCCTCGCCGTGGCTGGGCTTCTGGGGTTGGAAGAGGTGTATCGGGTCGGCGGGGCCCAGGCGGTCGCGGCCATGGCCTATGGTACGGAGAGCATCCCAGCGGTGGATGTGATCGTGGGTCCCGGCAACGACTACGTTACCGCGGCCAAGCTGGAGGTGTTCGGAGTTTGCGGCGTGGACGCCCCCAAGGGGCCGAGCGAGGTCGTTGTGATCGCGGACCACGCAGCCTTCCCCGAGCGGGTCGCCAGCGACCTTATGGCCCAGGCCGAGCACCTTTCGGGGGCGTCGGCCATCCTCCTGACGCCCTCGGAAGAGTTGATCCGGAGCGTCGAGCCCAGGCTCTCCGGCGAGCCAGCCGGCTTCGTGACGCTCGTACTGGTTCGGGACGCGGCGCAGGCTGTGGAGATCTCCAACCTCTACGCACCGGAGCACGCGCACGTGATCTCCGAGGACCACGAGGCCATCTTGCAGGATCTCGACGCCGTCGGCAGCGTCGCCGTCGGCGACATGACCCCCGTCGCCCTAACCGACTACGCCGCCGGACCTTCCCACGCCCTGCCCACGTTCGGGGCGGCGGTCTGGGCTTCTCCCCTGGGCACCCACGACTTCATCGCCCGCACCAACTACGTCCACTTTACCGCCGAAGCACTACGGGAGATCGGACCGCACGTCGAGCGCCTCGCCCGCCTCGAAGGCTTCGAGAACCACGCCGAGAGCGTCGCGGTACGGCTGCGCAGATAGCCAGACAGAGAACGCTCAGAGCGTCAGGCGCATCTCGAGCTGGGTGAGTTCGTCAGCCTCGAACCCCAGCATTTGGAAGAACCCTGGCGCCAGGGTTCTTCCGGTACGATCTGGATGAAAGTCCACTCGCGGCCGGGATGCCTGGCGAGGATTGCCCGCATCAGCCACCCGCCCCAGCTCTGCCGCCGGAACTTGCGGGGAACGACCACGGCCGAGTGTCAGACCGTCTCCGCATCCCCAACGAGAGCGAAGGCTCGATCCGCCAGTCTGTAAGCCTGGTGTGGCGGGCCATACGCGGAGCAAGTCTCCGGCGCGAGCATCCATGTCAGGCCGTCCTCGCCCTCCGACGCCTCCACCCGCGAAAACTCCAGTACATCCATCTCCTCGATGTCTTCCTCACTGCCATCCGGGTTCGTCAGCCGGTAGCCGACGAGGCGGCGCAGCGTGTCGAAGCCGAGCCTCCGATACAGCTTCACTGCCGGGGTGTTCTGTTCGATCACCTCAAGCAGCATCGTCTTCTCGCCGCGGGCCCGCGAAGCGGCGATGGCCTCTTGCATGACACGGGTCCCCAGCCCCGTGCCGCGCTTCTCGGGGACAATTCCCAGGCGCGCCCACGCTGACCGGTGTGACGTAGTTCTCGAAGCACCGGTGAAGATACCTGTGAGATCGGCGTACGAGAAATCCAGCGCCGGATGAATCATGATCCCGGGTGCAGACCCTCCGGGCATAGAGGACGAGTATAGAGGATGCGTGACGATAGGCTACAATTGCCGGGTTCTATCAGTGACGGGCGGAGGGGCATGGAACGTATCGGCAAAGCGGAGCGGAAGACGGGGGAGACGTTCGTGCGGGTCCGTCTGGCACTCGATGGTAAGGGCGCGGCCGACGTATCCACGGGCGTGGGGTTCTTGGATCACATATTGCACCTGCTCGCCCATCACTCCGGCATGGACCTGGCGGTCGAGGCTGAGGGGGATACCTGGGTGGACGACCACCACACCGTCGAAGACACGGGACTAGTTCTCGGACGCGCCTTCGATGAGGCTCTGGGGGACCGCTCGGACATAGTGCGCTTCGCTGACGCGAGCGCACCGCTCATCGAAGCTCTCAGCACGGTCGTCGTGGATCTCGGCGGTCGTTCGCACCTCACCTGCAACCTCGGGCAGATGCCGGAGAAGATCGGGGCTTTCGACGTGGAACTCTTTCCCGAGTTTCTTCGCGCCTTCACCCAGTACGGACGCTTCACCCTCCACCTCAATTGTCACTACGGCGAGAACGCCCACCATAAGGTCGAGTCCGGCGTCAAAGCCCTGGCCGTCGCGCTGCGGGCCGCTATCTCCCCGAGGGGCAGCGGCAGCGCGTCTACGAAAGGTGTAATAGATTGAATGTCGCCGTCGTGGACTACGACGCCGGCAACACCCTCTCCGTGACGCGCGCGCTGGAGAAGGTCGGGGCGAAGGTGGACCTTACGCCCGACCCCGAGCGCGTGGTGCGCGCGGACGCAGTCGTGTTGCCTGGCGTCGGCGCGTTCGGAGACTGCGTGAGGAAGCTGGAGGAGCGCGGGATGGACGCCGCGTGCCGCGACGTTTTCGAGGCTGGCAGGCCTTTTCTTGGCGTTTGCGTGGGGTTGCAGGTGCTGTTCGAGGGCTCGGAGGAGTCGCCGGGGGTGGAGGGGCTTGGCATCCTGCCGGGAACCGTGCGCCGTTTCCGGGTTGGAGACCTGAAAGTTCCGCATATGGGCTGGAACGAACTGAATGTGCGGTGGGAGCATCCCGTCCTCGACGGCGCGGACGGCGAGGCTTTCTACTTCGTGCATTCCTACCACCCGGAACCGGAGGCTCCGAAGGACCTGATCGCAACCTCCGATTACGGTGGCCCGTTCTGCACCGCTGCCGGAAGAGAGAACCTGGTCGCCGTCCAGTTCCACCCGGAGAAGAGCAGCCGCGCCGGGCTTCGGCTCTACGAAAATTTCCTCGCCTGGGCGAGAGCGTAAAGGGAGTCGTGGAGGGAGCGCGGCCGGACACGTTCCTCCGCGGTTCTCGCATCCGTCTGCGACCGCTGGAACTCGACGACTTGCCGCGATACGCGGAGCTGTTCTCGGACCCGGAGGTCAACCTCTCCTACGGCGGTCTCGGCGTGCCGGATAGCCTCTTGAAGCTCCAGCGCCGCTACGATTCGGGAGAGTTCGACGCGACGGACCGCAAACTCCACTTCGTGGTGGAGGCCGGAGGTGAGATCATTGGGCAGGTGTCGCTGAAGAACGACGAGAACCTGCCCAGCCGCGCGGTGACGTTCGGCATCATGATCGGCGCCGGGTACCTCGGTCAGGGCTACGGTACCAAGGCTAGCGTGCTTCTCCTGAACTACGCTTTCGGCATCCTCGGGTACCACAAGGTCAACCTCGATCTCTTCGAGTACAACGTCAGGGCACAGACGATGTACGAGAAGCTCGGCTTCGTGCACGAAGGCCGACGCCGGGAGAACCACTGGTCGCGGGGCCGTTTCTGGGACGACATCCTCATGGGCATAACCGCCGAGGAGTGGTGGGCGAAGCACGGCCCACCCCGGCAACCGGAAACCCGAGGGGAGCGCGGATGACGGACTTTGCCAGCTTCACCATCTTCCCGGCCATAGATCTGCGAGGCGGCCGGTGCGTGCGTCTTCGGCAGGGAGACTTCGACCGGCAGAAGGAGTACGACGCCGACCCGGTCGGTCGGGCCCGCGAGTGGGAGCGCCGGGGTGCGGAGGCGATACACGTCGTGGACCTCGATGGCGCGAAAGAGGGAAGTCCCATTCAACTGGACGTGATCCAGGCCATCTCCTCCGCCGTGGACGTGCCGGTGCAGGCCGGGGGCGGCGTTCGCACCCTGGAGGATCTGCGTGCGATGCGGTCGGCGGGCGCGGCGCGGGTGGTGGCGGGGACGGCGGCTGTGGAGGATCGCGGGTTCCGCCAGCGGGCGCTGGAGGATTTGGGCGACTCACTGGTCGTCGCCGTGGATGCCAGGGACGGGGTCGTTGCGACACACGGCTGGCGGGAATCCAGCGGGATGGAGGTCCTGGATCTCTCCGAGGAACTCTCGGACGACGGTGTGGGTTCGGTGCTCTATACGGACGTGTCGCGGGACGGCATGGACACCGGGGCCGCGTTGGAGGGGACCGCCGCCGTGGCCAGCCGCATCCCGACCATCGCCAGCGGTGGGGTGCGGGGCGCGGAAGACGCGGCGGTCCTCTCGCGGCTGGAAGGGGTGGTCGGTGTGATCGTGGGTACCGCCCTCTACGAAGGCCGGGTGACGCTTGAGGAGTTGCTGGAAGTGGCCGGCCGCACCTGAAGCCGTTGGTTCCCGGTCACGCACCTCGAAAATATCGCATTGAGGGATACGCTGGCCATCGCTTGAGGTGCAGGCTTTGCCCGCCGATGAACCAGAGGGAGCTTCTCTAGGAAGAAGGGTGCAGATGAGACGGCTAGTAACCATGCTGCTGGCGTCGTCAACGCCGCCAACGTCTCCGCTGCGTAGGACGTGATCGATTGCGGCGGCTTCGACCGGGCGTTCGCCAATAGGAAGGACATCCCCGCGGACGACTGCGTGAGTAAGGTCTTCAGCTCCGTCTCCCCTTAACTACATCGAGCCTCTGCACTAACCGAGTCGTCCCGAAAACCACGCAGCAGCCCGCCAACCATCGCCCCGGCCACCAGCCTTGTGATCTGTCGTCTTCTGCTCAAGAGCCGGAAATCTCTTTTTCGGCTTTTGTTGCCTGTCCGAGATCCAAAAAAGCGGGCTTTACGTAAACGTAACGAACGTTCTCCGAAAAGTTAAAGAAAGGTGGTCGAGATGATAGAGGTTCCCGTGGAAGTCACCGTTAACGGCGTCCCGCTGCGGCTTTCGGTTCGGGCCGGCAGCATCCGGCGGGCTGTAGACATCGTCGCGGCCCGGTATTCGCGCGGCGAGGTCCGGGTGATGTTCCCGATCCGTCCCGACCATTTCTTCTCGGGAGAGCCAGGCTACCGCGCCGAGCGGATCGCGCTCGAGTCGCCGGAGATGGCGGCGTGAGGCCCGGCGGCGAGGTCTTGAGGTGTAGCCGCTACCTGAGGGCCGCGAAGCCCTGGAGGCCGGTCAAGCGGCACCGTTCTCCGATTATATTTCGAGCCGGCCGGTCTTCGAGCCGCCCTCCTCGTATTTAACGGATTGCAGCGTCCGCCAGGCGAACTTGGCGAGCGCCTCGTCCGATGGCCGGGCGTCGAGGCCTGCTCCGGCGATGGCCTCCCTGGCCGCGTCGACCGCCGCGTCGAGGCCGGCGTTGATCTCGTAGGCGCGCGCAGCCTGGTATTTCACCCCGAGCGTCCGCTGCGCTGTTGGATCTCCCCCGGCGGAGAAGGTTAGCTCGTACTCCTCGGTGCGGCTTTCGTAGTCCCCGATGCGGCGGGCCGTGCAGGTCAGTTCTGGCATTCGGGCATCGTAACACCGGCCTGGCAGGGCCGCACTATCCAGGCTGCGGTAGACTGATACGAGAGCCGTGAACAACTTCTTCGAAACTGGTAAGAAGGGCAAGAAGGCCAGGAAGCGGCGCATCGGCCTGATCGGGAGGGCGCTGCGGACGGTCTTCAACCTGACCCTGATCCTGCTGGCGGCCGCCCTGGTCTTCGCCACGGGGTTGTATTTCCACGTGATCGAAAACTACCAGGACCGCCTGGACCACCGCTACCCCGAACTTCCGCAGGATTCCTCCGTCTACGACGCGGAAGGCAACAAGATCGCCGAGTTCGACGTCGTGGAGAGCCGCAAGACCCTGGGGCCTGACGGCTTCGGTAACTACCTCCCCAGGGCCGTGGTCGCGGTCGAGGACCGGCGCTTCGAAGATCATCTCGGGTTTGATCCCGAGGGCGTCGGACGGGCCGCTTGGGCCGACATGCGGGCCTGGGAGGTGCACGAGGGTGGTTCCACCATCACCGAGCAACTCATGAAGAACCTGTACATACCGCAGGCCCAGCGCATCGAGGTCTCCTTCTGGAGGCGCTTCACCCAGGCCGCTCTCGCCTTCGCCTACGAACAGAAACACACGAAGAAGGAGATCCTGACCACCTACCTGAACACGGTCTACTTCGGCAATGGGGCCTACGGGGCAGAGGTGGCGGCGCAGCGCTATTTCGGAAAGAGCGCCAGGGACCTCACGCTCCCCGAGGCCGCCGCGCTCGCCGGGTTTCTCGATGCGCCCTCCATGTACTATACGGGGGGCAGTGTGGTGGGCACGGAGAGCGCGAAGGCGAGCCGGGACAGCGCCCTCCACCAGATGCGGGATCAGGGGATGATCTCCAGGGAGCAGATGCAGGATGCCATAGACACGCCGCTGACATTCGACCCCGAGATGCCTCCGGTGTATCCGGATTACGAACCGTTCATCGAGAAGGTGCGCCGGGAGGTGGATGAGAAGCTCGGCCCCGGGGCCCTGGAGCGTGGCGGGCTCCAGATCCACACCACCCTCGAACCCGACATGCAGCACGAAGCCGTCGCCAATACGAAGGAGGTCCTCTACAACCCCGATGACCCGGCGGCGGCCGTGGTCTCCGTGGAGCCTCAGAGCGGGGCCATCCGGGCGCTCGCCGGACAGGAGGGGGATTTCAACCTCCCGCTCGACGCCCGGCGTCAGCCCGGAAGCTCCTTCAAACCCATCGTGCTCGCGACGGCGCTCCGGGAGCACATCTCGCCCGAGACGACCTACCTATCCCGTTCACTCAACGTGAGCTTTCGAAACCAGGTATACGCCATCCACAACTACGACTACATCGAGCGGGGTGAGATCTCGGTCGCCGAGGCGACCGCCGAGTCGGATAACACGGTCTACGTCCAGCTCGCCGCGGACGTGGGCCTTCAGAACGTGGTTACGACCGCGCACGACCTCGGCATCTCCACCCGTGTGGAACCTTACCCTTCGACGGCCATAGGGGGCCTCGGCGTCGGGGTCAGCCCGCTGGACATGGCCTCCGCCTACGCGACGTTCGCCGGGGGCGGCATCCACCGCGAGCCGTACACCATAGAGACGATCGAACGCACCAGCTTCGGGGAGAGCGAGCCGATATACGATCACCGCATCGCGGGCAGCAGGGTGATGAGCGGAAACCAGGCAACGGCCGAAAGCCAGGTTCTGCGCGGCGTCGTCCAAAACGGGACGGCGACCATGTTCCACGACCTAGACGAGGAGATAGGGCGTCCCTCCGCAGGCAAGACCGGCACCACCAACGATTACGCCGACGCCTGGTACGTGGGGTACACGCCCCGGCTCTCGACCGCCGTGTGGGTCGGCTACCC
>JACCTS010000470.1 GCA_013812245.1 Rubrobacter sp. | reverse complement strand
TCGGCTTTCTGTAGAGGTGCTCGCCACGCCCCATGCAGGAGAAGAGTAGAGCGCCCGAGACAGCGTCTCTGTTCGGCAGGGTCTCCTCGTAGCCGCTCAAGACGGTGTGGAGGTCTTCCGCGGAGGTCTCGGCGTCGCGGAGGTGAAAGCGGACGCGCATCCCCTCCTGGAGGTGCTCACCGACGGCCACGGCCCCGCCCTTCGGGTCGATGCCGATAAGGTTCCGGATCAGGAAATCCCCCGCCTTTGGCTTCTCCGAAAACTCGTCCATCACGACGCCCACGAACAGGCTCTTTACTGCCAGCGCGCGGTCGTGGTCGCCCATGCCCTCGAAGAGCTCCTCGATAGCGGAGAACGCCGTCCGCCCGTCGAGCTCGTAGACGAGGTTATCCCTGCACCTCGTGACCTGCATCAGCCCTCCGATGGGCCTGCAGCCCTGCGCCACGACGGTGTCCACCACCACGTTACCGGTCAAGGAAACGCCAATGACACCCGAGCTATGGATCTCGCTATCCAGGAAGAGGGCGTTCAGGCCGGGTGAGGTCGCGCCGCTGGCGAGACCCCCGATCTTGGCCGAGCCCGGAAACGCATAGTCGAGGCCGGAGAGCAGCATCTCCGGACGGACGGAGTACGGGTCCGCGAGCAGAACGAATTGCGGCTCCTCGCCCCGCTTCACGCCCAGCAACTCCTCCCAGGAGTCCGGCGGCCCGTCGAGGTCCGGGAGGTCCCCGTCGAGGTGAAATGGGCGCACCGTGACGTCCGGCAGCCGAGCGGCGGTGATGGTCACGGCCGGCTGCTGCTCGACCTCTTCTCCGCCCCCGATCACACCACCCCCCGAACATCCAATCAACGTACCAGGACCCAGAGACCCCATCAGAGCTTCGTGCAACCCTTCATAAAACTGCGCGAAGTGCGGCGTAACGAAGGCAAGAGCGAGCGTAACGGGACCGGGACCCAGAGACTCCCGGACGCCCTCGGCGCACTCCAGCACGGCGTCCTCGAAAGTCGTCTTACGCGATACCGCCGTCGCCCATTTCATACCTTCGACCTCCATCTATACTACCTATCGTCGTCTCCCCCATCGTTATACCGCGCCCCGCCCGCCATCGCGAGCCCCGCAAGACGCACCCTGCGGCGGAGCAAGTAAACGAAGAGCGCCACCCCAAACACCGCAGGAAAGAGAAGCCCCGAGAAAACGGCAACCCCAAGCCAGAAGGCGACGGCGATGACTGCGCTGTCGAGCAGACCGGGCGGCGGCGGAACACTATTCCACTCCGGACATCCGAGGGTCAGTAGGATTGCGGCGGCCAGAGAGCTCGAAAGGAGCCAACCGAGGAAGTTCGTGACCGGCACACCATAGTAGGACCCGCCCTCCGGATAAACCCAAAAACCCAAAGAAATGGCGCCGGGATCCAAAACGACGTCCACCAGAGTGAGCAGTACCGCAGCGTAGAGGACCCAAAGGGCACGTCGCCGGGGCAACTTACCTGCCGGCGCGGTCGCGGGTGCGGTCGCGGCGACGGCGCCGAGCACGAGCGGGACCCAGGAGAGGGGCAGGAGGTACGGGACGAGGCCGGCTACTCTCGGGCCTAGAGAGTCGCCATAGTAGAAAGCACCATACGGGAAGCCGGTCACTACACCAGTCGTCTCTATCGCATAGCCGAAGACGCTCACGAAGAGGAGCGAGAGGGCCGCTCTTTTCGGGCCGAGGTAGCGCCATAGGGCGCAGAAAGAGGGCAGGGCTATAAGGAGGGTGGAGATGAAGGAGCCCGCGCCCGCGCCGGGTGTGTCCGGGAAGCGGACGGTGAAGAATGCGGCACCGAAGAAGAGGGCACTCGCGATGAGTAGGAGTATGGGGGGGCGTGGCTGGGGCACGGGCGAATACTATCTCAGTAGCCGCTCGTCCGGCTGGTATATTTGGCCTATGCTCGGGCGGCTCTTTCACATCTCGCGGCCGGTGCTTTGGATCAACACCGTCGGTCCCGCCGTGGTTGGGGTGTGGCTCACGGGCGATTTGTGGCGCTGGGAGGCTTTGCCGCTGCTATTGTGGCTTACGCTGCCGTTCAACCTCTTGATCTACGGCGTCAACGATGTCTTCGACCAGGAGACCGACGCCAAGAACCCCCGCAAAGGCACCCTCGAAGGCGCCCGCATTTTGCCGGAAGAAGTCCGTCCCATAGCCCTCGGCATCGTTTTGACGAACCTGCCGCTCGCGGCTTACGCGGTCCTCTTCCTGCCGTGGGACGCGGTCCTGTGGATGCTCCTCTACGCGCTGCTCTTCGTCGGGTATTCCGCTCCACCGATCCGGTTCAAGGCCAGGCCGTACCTGGACTCCCTGAGCAACGCGGCCTACGCCTTCCCACTGGTCTTCGTGCCGCTGGCGCTCGGCGGGTCGCCCGTGTGGCCCGCCGCGCTCGGCCTGATGGCGTGGAGCGCCGCCAAGCACACCTTCGACGCCGTTCAGGACATCCCGGAGGACCGCAGAGCCGGCATCGAGACGACGGCCCTGCGGCTCGGCGTCCGGGGCGTCGTGCACTGGAGCGGGCTTTTCTGGACGCTCTCGACCGTGGCTTTCGCGCTCGTCAGCCTGCCGGTGGCGCTTGTGAACGCCGCCTTCGCGGGCGGGCTGCTGTACGTGCTGCGCCGCGACCCGGCGCCGGGCACAGGCCACCGGATGTACCCGTTCTCCATCGCGTTCCCGTACGTGGCTGGCACGGTGGCGGGCGTGCAGCTCGTGGCAGCGATCTCACTCGGAATATATCCGTGAGGCGTGTGATCGTGGTCGGCGGCGGCATCGGAGGGCTGGCGGCGGCGGCCCTGCTCGGCCGCGCCGGGCACCGGGTCACGCTGCTGGAAGCGAACGGCTACCTCGGCGGTAAGAGCCGACGCATCCACCTGGACGGGCAGCGGGTGGACACAGGCCCCTCGCTCCTCACCTTCCCCGGCGTGTGGGAAGAGTTTCTGAAGCGATGGGACGCTCTCGGAGACGGCGGAACGGCGGCGGAGATCGCCAGGCTGAAGCTGCGGCGCATGGACGAGGTTGGACGATACTATTACCGGGGTGAGACCGTCTCGTTGCCGATCCCGGAGGGACATCCATGGCACGGAGCCTGGGAACGTTTCGTGGCGCTGCACGGCGGGCTCGGGCCGGACGTGACGCGACTTCTCACTGCGGACCCGCTCGACCGCCAGATGCTTCCGGCGCTGGGGCGGTTGCTCCGGATCTACGGTCCGAGGCTCACGACCCGGAGCTACCTGAACAGCCTGAAATGGCTGCCGGACGGGCTGAGGGAGATCATCGCCATCCACACCCTGAACGCCGGGGTAAGTCCCTCGCGCACACCGGCTCTGTATGCCAGCATGCCGGCGATCATGGCAGAAGACGGCGTGTGGACTCCGGAGGGTGGCGTCTATGAGGTGGTGCTCGCCCTGGAGCGTCTCGCCCGCCGCGCCGGGGTCGAGGTCCGTATCGGCGAGCCAGCGTATGGGATCTGGGAGCGCAAGGTGGTCACGAAGGCCGGCGAGTACCGCGCCGATGCGGTGGTCAGCGGCCTGGACGCCGGGCAGTTGGAGGGGCTCCTTGCGCCGGGCGGACAGCGGACGCCGGAGACGCTCTCCTGCTCGGGGGTAGCCATGTACACGGCACTCCGGCGGGATCTGCCCGAACACGTCGCGACACACGGCGTCGTGCTGCCATCGAACCCGGCCAGGCTGTACCGCGCCCTGGAGTCAGGGAAAGAACCGGAGGAGACGATGGCCTTCGCCAACCACTACCGGCCCGGCGAGGTGTACCCCAACGAAGGGGCCACGCTGGCGCTGCTCCTCACGGCCCCGGCCAACGGGAAGGAGTATGGTTTGGACGATCCGTTCATCAAGCGGGAGGTGGCGCGAATTTCGTGGGAGATCGGCCTCGAAGAGACCGCGACGGAATACTTCGGGGAACACACGATACTGCACCCGCGGTACTTCGGCGTCCGGGGAGGAGACGGCGGGGCGCTCTATGGCGCCGCCAGGCCATTCTGGAGGAGCGGGCCGCTTCACCGTCCCCGCTACAACGACCGTCAGCGGCCCTGGCTGTGGCGCGTCGGCGCGTCGGTGCATCCGGGAGGCGGGATACCGGCAGTCCTCGGGGGGGCCATGATCTCCACCGACAGGCTCCTCCGGTTTCTGGGTGAATAGAGGGCTACGCAGCCGACGGCGGCACGACGAAGAAGGAGCGGACATGGACCTCGGAGACCAGCGCGAACTGTTCGAGATACCGGAAGACATCGCCTATCTGAACTG
>JACCTS010000351.1 GCA_013812245.1 Rubrobacter sp. | reverse complement strand
TCCTGACCGCGATGCAGACCTGGGATGTGCCGTTGCAGGAGTGCTCTGGCGTAGAAGGACACGACGCCGGGATGTGTGTAGGTCCGCAGAAAGGATGCCCGCCGAAGTGCAAAGCTTCGGTAGCCGTGCCTGTGCGAATCAAGCGCGATCACGAAGGGTAGGTGGAGCCGATCCTGGAGGCACGCGGCTCGCTCTCTCGCATCGAAAGAGACGACCACCACAGTCGCGCTTGCCCGCTCGAACCGGTCATTGTTTTCGGCCATCTTCACGAGATGGCGTTCGCACAATAGTCACCCGATGTAGCGCAGGAAGGTCAGGACCACGGGCGTTCCCCGCAGCGCGGAGATGTGCAACTCCTCGCCGTCCAGTGTGGTGAAGGAAACGTCGGGGGCTCGAACGCCGGCTTTCATTGGACAGTGTCGATCCGCTTGCGAGCCTCATCGATGTCGTAGGCGGCGTTGATCAGGCCCACGTGGCTGAAGGCCTGGGGGAAATTGCCGAGCAGCTCGCCGCTACTCGCGTCGATCTCCTCAGCGAGCAGCCCGAGGTCGTTCGAGCAGCCGGTGACCCGATATGCGGTGGGCGGCGAGATGGATCTCTCTGAACGAGAGATAGCCGGCTCCGTCGCCCGCGGGTGCGCACGACGGACCGTCACGCTCTATGAAGGATTGGACAGTCCGTACTCGGCGCGGGGACTGAATCGAATCCTTCCTCGCCGAGGTGCCACGCAATCAGCAAAGCGATGCTTTCGGCGGCGATGAAAGCGCCGTGGACAAGCGCCCATTTCCACGGATGGTTTATGGCGGCGGGATGATTGTAGACATCGCGAGGAGAAAGCCAACCAATGAGACCGTGGTGCACCACGACGTAGCCAATCGCCAGAAGGAAAGGGAACCAGTCTTGGTAGAGGGTCACCACCGCGACCATGAAGAAGAAATGGAAATGCATCTCGATCAGGCCGCCCGACAGGTGAACCAGGATTGCGGAAGACGAGAACAACCCGACAGTCGCTGCTGATGAGCGAAACTTCCGATCCCCTCTCGAACCACCGGCCAAAAGCGCAGACAACCACACTATGGAAGCTTCCAAGAGAAGATGTCCCAGCGACAACTCAGAGACGAGTAGTCCATAGATGGGGATGACCACGGCGTGCGCCCATACCAAAGCAACGATTCCGCGATGACGACGCAGCCACACTTCGTTCGGGAGGGCCCACCCTCAGGCAAGTTCGACCGAATCCGTCCAAGCATCACGGACAGCATCATGACAGGTAACCGCAATCGTGAGAACCCATCCTGCAGAGCCTCACCGCAAGAGCTTGGGGCAAGCCGACGAGCTTCTATTTCTCATCAAGACATCCATGTGCCTCTCCTTCGCCATGGGCATCCATTGCGAGTCGGGGCGAGTCGGGGGATCCCAGCACTTGCCTTGCCACCCACGCGACCCCGCCCCGCCTCGAGGGGTTCCATTTCCTGGATTAGTCGGCCCACCGACGTCGGGACTTGAGCCGCCCTGGTCGCCTTAGTGGCCACCAGAGCGATCACGCGATGGCGCGAAGGGTGTAGCGGCGCTCGTGGGTCGTGAGCAATGATTCCAACGAGAGGCGAGCTGAGGCGATATCCCCGCTCTTGAACGGCCATGGACTGAGGTCAGGCGCAATATGTGATCGACGTGATGGAGCAAACACAGAACTGCGATGAAGAGGCCCGAAGGAGTTGACGAGTCCCGGCATCCCCGGGCCCCGGAATGCTATTGAGACGAGGAGTTGATTGCACCGGAAAGTGCCGAACTGACTCTCTTGATGTCAGGGATGAGCTTGGCAACTCGCTGACGGCTCAACCTCGTCGACGGACCGGACAGGCTAACGGCCCCGGTGATTTGACCGTCCGAGCTCAGCACTGGTGCGGCAAGGCAGTGGACACCCACTTCTTGCTCGCCGAAATCCGTAGCAAAACCTTGCCGTCGAACCTGCCTCAGCTCGGCGACAAGGACGGATCTGTCCGTAATGGTGTTGGCGGTCTGTCGAGGAAGCCTGGCCTGATCGAGGATGAAATACATCAATCGCCTACGCTGGTAGGACAGGAGCACCTTGCCTGTTGCAGCGGTGTGCAACGGGACTCGGTTCCCAGGCTCGGAGAACATGCGCAGCAGGCGCCCTGGAGGAGGAACTTGCTCCATGTAGAGGGCGGAGTTCTGCTCCAGGATGGCGAAATTGGCCGTCTCCTGACTTAGCTCCATTAGCTCGCTCAAGAACGGCAGGATAACGGGACCGACCCACTCGCGCGTTGCGGCGGCTAAGCCCAATAGATGCAGCCCGAGACCGTACTTGCGCGTGGAATGGTTATGTCTCACGTAACCACTTGCAACCAAGCTTTTCAGCAACCTATGAACGGTTGCGCCTGGGAGTTCCGTAGCTGCAGAAATCTCGCCGACGCCTAACTCCCGCTCTGATCGGCTGAGCAGATCAAGGATTGCCAACGCCCGCTCGACCGACTGCACTTTGTCCAGGCGTGCAGTAGAGCGATTCTGGCGTCTCACATTCGTCAGGGTCGGATTCTCTCTGATTCAGCAGTCAAGCGCTCTCCTTAGACATCACATGACGCCCGCCGGTCCTTCTTGCAGGAGTACTCATTCAGGCACGTTCGGCGACCAAAGCCTGGCCTCTCGAGCAATGGAGCATGAAGTCACAGTGCCGAGAGCGGCTGCTTGTTCGCTCTGCGCCTTCCCTTCACAGTAGCCTCCCGCCATGCGACCGCAATGATAAGGCCCGCCTAGGGGATGAGCAGTAGTCCTGTTCCTCCGTTGAGCAAGGAAGCCCACGTCCCGCGAACGTCTTAGACGGCCGGGCTCCTTAATCCACGATGCGGAATAGTGGTCTTGACCATCCCTGAACCGGACGGCTAGCATCTCCGTAAGAAAAGGGTCGTTCGCGAAGGGAGCCGATGAAGTTCTGCGCCAACGTCTCATTGCTCTTTGCGGAAGTGGAGTTCGTCGAGCGCTTTGGGAGAGCAGCGGAAGCCGGTTTCGCGGCCGTCGAATTCTGGTGGCCTTCCGGGGAAGAGCTAGGTCGCGTCGAGAAGGCGATCAAGGAAGCCGGTCTCGAGGTGGCGCTGTTCAATTTCGATGCGGGTGACATGTCGAGCGGCGACCGCGGGTTCTTGAGTGACCCCGAGCGCCACCAGCAATTCCGCGACAACGTACCCACTGCCCTTGAGCTCGCGCGAAGCGTCGGCTGCTCTCGACTTAATGCGCTTGTGGGACACGACCTTGACGGCATCGACTCTGCCGAGCAGCTCGAGCTGGCTCGGACCAACGTCGCTTGGGCCGCCGACCAGGCCGCCGAGAACGGCATCGAAGTCATGATCGAGGCGGTCAACACCTACGAGAACGGTCCCTATCTGCTTCCCAAAACCGAGGCTGCCGCGCGCTTCGTGCGAGGAGTCGGGCGCGACAACGTGAGACTTCAGTACGACGCCTACCATATGCAACGCATGGAGGGGAACATCGTCGCAACCCTGCGCGAGCACGCCGGCGGGATCGCCCACATCCAGGTCGCCGACTCTCCTGATCGCGGCGAGCCGGGCACGGGTGAACTCAACTATCGCTACATCTTCGCGGCGCTCGACGAGCTCCGATATGGTGGGTGGATCGGTCTCGAATACAAGTCCACCAGGGAGACGACCGAGGAGAGCCTCGCCTGGCTGCCGCGAGAAAAGCGAAGCGGCGAGGTAAACGTCGAGGAGCTACATCTCTAGGGGGGAGACGATTGAGCGCGGAAAAGGTCGGATTCATAGGGCTCGGGATCATGGGCGAGCCCATGGCCAGCAACCTCATAAAGAAGGGACACGAGCTCGTAGTTCACAATCGCAGCCGCGGGCCCGTCGACAAATTGGCCGCCGAGGGGGCGCAGCCCGCGGAGACTTCCCGCGAGGTGGCCGAACTAACGGACGTGGTGATAACCATGCTGCCGGACTCGCCCCAGGTCGAGGAGGTCTTCGAGGGTGACTCCGGCCTCCTTGCGGGGGCAAGCGAAGGCACGCTGCACATCGACATGAGCACGATCTCTCCCCTCGTGACCAAGAAGCTCGCCGAGAGAGCAAGCGACTTGGGCGTCCGGACGCTCGACGCGCCGGTGAGCGGCGGCCAGCCAGCAGCAGTCAGCGGGGAGCTATCCATAATGGTGGGGGGCGCCGACGAGGACTTCGCTCGGGCCGAGCCCCTCTTTGGCGCCATGGGCACCGCGGTGCACGTGGGGGGGACGGGCACGGGCCAGGTCGTCAAGGCCTGCAATCAGATCATCGTCGCCGTCGTCATCGAGGCCGTGAGCGAGGCGCTCGTTCTGGGCTCGAAAGCGGGCGTGGATCCGGCCAAGGTAATCGAGGCGCTTTCGGGCGGGCTTGCCGGTACCAAGGTTATGGAGGCCAAGCGATCGAACTTCCTCGACCACGACTTCGAGCCGGGGTTCCGCATCGAGTTGCACCATAAGGACCTCGGAATCGCACTTGCGACGGCGCGTGAGGCCGGAGTGGCGTTGCCGCTGACGGCAGTCGTCGACCAGATGCTTCAGACACTTCAGGTCAAGGGCCGGGGGGGGCTCGATCATTCTGCCCTCCTGACATTGATCGAAGAGGCGGCCGAGCACCAGATCGGTGGCACCGCCAAGGCGTCCTCATAGACGCCCCGTCCCGGTAAGGAGGAGGCGTGCAGCGTATCAAAGTGATGGACGCAGCGGTCCAGATCATGGAGGACGAAGGCATTGAATATGTCTTCGGGATCCCAGGCGCGGCAATCCTGCCCCTCTACAAGGCGCTCAGTCACTCCCGCAAGATCCGTCACATCACCGTGCGCCACGAGGAGGGCGGGACGCACGCCGCCGACGCCCTGGCACGGGTGACCGGCGGCGTGGGGGTGGCCATCGGCACGTCGGGGCCTGCAGGGACCAATATGATCACCGGTCTTTATACGGCCAAGGCGGATTCGATACCGATCATCTGCATCACCGGCCAGGCCCCCACCCACCTTCTCCACAGGGAGGCTTTCCAGGCAGTCGAGATCACCGAGATAGCCAAGCCGGTCACCAAGTGGGCGGTGCAGGTCAAGGAGTCCGCCCAGATTCCGTGGGTCTTTCGCGAGGCCTTCCGCGTCGCGCGGGAGCGACGTCCCGGTCCCGTACTGATCGATCTCCCGCTCGACGTCACCAAAGACCAGGAAGTCGATTACGAGCTCGGGCTCGATCAGTCCCTGCCGGTGGAGCGCCCTATGCCAAGCGGCGACGCGATCCGCAGGGCCATGGCGATGCTCCTGGAGGCTGAGCGACCGATGCTCATGCCGGGTGGGGGGGTCATCATCTCCGGGGCCTCGGAGCCGCTCATGGAGCTGGCAGAGTACCTCCAGGTGCCCGTCACCCCTACCTACATGGGCAAGGGCTCCATTCCTGAAGATCACCCGCTCTACGCGGGCATCGTCGGGATTCAAACCCAGCAGCGCTACGCGAATCAACTCTTCCTCGAGAGCGACTTCGTGCTCGCGGTCGGAGCCCGTTTCGCCGAGCGTCACACCGGCGATCTCGATGTCTACCGGGGGGACCGCACTTTCGTCCACATCGACATCGATCCCACCCAGATAGGGATGGTTTTCCGCCCCCAGCTCGGCATCGTTTCCGACGCCAAACTTGCGCTCGAGGCACTTCTTGACGCAGCGCGTGATGTAACGCCGCCCCGCGAACCGGGAAGTTGGGTGGAACGCGTCTACGAGCTGCGCTCGACCCTTCTGCGCAAGCTCGACTTCGACGATGTCCCTATTAAGCCGCAACGCGTCTTCAAGGAGATGAATGAGATCTTCAACGGAGATGAGATCGTCGTCACAGCGATCGGGCTCTACCAGATCTGGAGCGGCCAGTTCCAGAAGACCTACAAGCCACGCCATTACATCTGCTGTGGGCAGGCTGGACCGCTCGGGTGGGAGGTTCCTGCCTGCATCGGCGCCAAGCTCGCGCGGCCGGATAAGCTGGTGGTCGGCGTTGTCGGCGACTTCTCATTCGAATTCCTCATGGAAGAAGTGGCTGTTGCCGTCCAGCACCGAGTGCCATATGTGCTCGTGATGCTCAACAACGGCTACATGAGCCTCATCCGACAGCCCGAGAAGTACCAGTATGAAATGGACTTCGGCGTCGACATCGGATACGAGGGCCCAAATGGTTCGCTCGGCATGGATCACGTGGGGGTGATGCAGGCTATGGGAGCGCTGGGGCGCCGCGTGACTGCCCCCGACGACATCAGGGCGGCGATTGAGTGGGCGATCGAAGCCAGCAACGCCGAACGGGTGCCCGCCTTGGTCGAGGTCATCATCGAGCGCGACGTCGACGCGGCGATGGGCACCTCGATCGACAAGATCAGCGAGTTCGAGCCGATCGAGGAGGGCGAGCCAGCCCCTCAGCTCATCGGGGGGATCCCAGAGCGTGACTGACTCGGCGTCTTATACAGATCGGAAATGCCCCGATTCCGGCGATCTCTTGAACGGGGCCGCCTTGCCCTCCATGGACGGAAAAGGCAGCTTCGGGTCCCGCGTCGCCAAACCCCAGCACCGCGCTTCCGTTCGAACGATCACCACCGCGTTCGATCCCATCGTGAAGTAGAACGACCTGTTCACGTCATCGGTTAGACGGGCCATCCCTCTTTGCGGTAACCCATATCCCAGAACATCCATTCGTAGCGGGCCGTGGTCACGAAGCGCTCGATAATCTTCGACTCCTCGTCCGCCGCGAGGCTCTGGCCGACCCTGTCGGTCAGCAGCAGCACGGCTCTCACGATCTCCGCGAACTCCTCCCCGCCGTAGGTCTCAATCCAACCGCGGTACAGAGGCTCAGGAGAGTCCTGCTGGATATTGCCCATAAACGCTGGCTGAAAGAAACCCCCATCACGACTCCCTTCGACGGCATCACCCGGATCATGTCTGCGTTGGTGGCAGTGTCGGCCGTTCGCTCGGCCCGGTTCGTTGAGGCCCGGCTTCTTCGGGAAGACATTAGCCTGCCGCTTCACGATGTCAGGCCTCTAGCGGCTGACTGTGACCGCATCAAAGAACGCGGGGACCGCAGCGCGCCGAGCAGAACATGGCAGTCCCCCTCGGGGCACCGAAGGCACCCTGACCGGAGGGCCGGGCAAAGCATCCAACTCGTTCAGGGCGGCCGACCTGCCGGTGCCTCTCAGCTCTCGCAGCCGGCAGGCGGGTCGAACACGTGGACCTTGCTCGTCGGGTCGAACCACGCGGTCGCCGCTCCGCCCGGTGCCATGATCTTCGTGGTTGCGCTCTCCCTGAACCTGACACCGTAGGTCCCGTGCTTGCTGGTGGCGCCGCTTGCGTCTAGTGGCTCGGTCTCCACGGTTGACTCGAGAAAATGCCATGACCGGCTCGGGAGATGGAACACCTGCGAGGCGATCAGCGTGCCCGTAACGTTGGATGCGATGAACTCGCCCCCGAACGAGTAAACGCACTTCCCGACCCTGGCCAGGATGTTGGCGCTCGTGCCGACCGGGGCGGGTTGCTCGCGCCGCCAGCGATCCGACCCCGGGACCCAGGACTCCACCTTCCGCATGTGGGTCGAGGCCTCGTTGCGGCCGTGGAACGCCCAGATGCGTTGTTTCGCCACCACGGCGTTGAAGTGCTCGCGCGGCCGGCGAAGGCTCGTCTGCTCCTTCCACTCCAACGGGAACTTCGCGGTGTTAAGCGAGATGACAGAACGCGTCGTCCGAATCGACGCGTTCACGGGGTCAGGGCTGTTCCTGAAAGGCACCACCCCTCCCATCAGGAAGATCCTGTTTCCGATGCTCACCGCGGCCCCCGCTGCCCGGGGTCTGGGGAGTCGCAAACAGGTGTCGGTGCTCGGGGCGCACCGCCTGCCGTCGCTCATTCGGACCCGGCGCCAGGTTCCCTCGGGTGCATCAGAAGAGGTGGGCGTGAAGGCGAACACCTTGCGGGTCGGCTCGAACGGGCCCGCGTGTCCTCCAAAGGCCCAGATCTTGCCCTTGTGGCGCACCGCGATGATGTGGTGCATATCCGAGACCGGGAAGGACGAGGTCTGCGGGAGGCTCTGCCACTCCCCTTCCTCGTCGGCAGGCGCCGTGGGATGACCCACGGGCGTGTAGACGAGTATCTCACCTGTGCCCTCGAAAGGGAATGGCTCCGGATCGTTCTCGGTCGGCTGGGGCGGCGGCTCCTGCGGGACGAACCCACCGATGAGGTAGACAAAGCCGTTGAGTACCACGGCCCCGTGCTCCTGCCGAGCCTGGAAATTCCCTCGCGCGTCGGTGAGGTTCGGCCCTCGCGACCACACCCCGCCTCGGATCTTAGGATAAGAGCTCACGTCCCCGATCCCGGCCGCCCTCCCGGCGGTGCCCACCCCGGGCCCCCCGGTCCCGCTCGCAGAGGTCAGCCACGACCCACTGGTGAAACCCACAGCGGCCATGACCAAGGCAACGAGCACCGTTTTCGTCGCTCGAACGGTTGCTTCGCCCATTCGTCGTCCCCCCTTCTAGCGAACCTCCCCGAAGAAGTGCTCGCTGTACCTCCCTTTCAACCGCAGAAAACAGCGATCCGGAATCACTTCCCAAAGGTATCCTTTGGTCTGCCCATCTGCAATATAGCCATTCGCCTTTTCTCGCACTCCCCGCAACCGGCTGTACTCTCCTTGTGTAAGTCGTAGGGGCCGCGAGCCTTGCCCTCGTTCCCCGAGCACGTCGCAGGGTCGACCGGAGCGCATGGAAGGACATCGCGCTGCTCGCTCTTTTGTGGATGGTCATTCCGTTCATCCTCTTCCCGATGGCCGAACAACGCATCTCGTCAGCGCTGGCAGGGATGATCAACGGAGCCGTCCCCTTGTTCGCTGCTCTT
>JACCTS010000447.1 GCA_013812245.1 Rubrobacter sp. | reverse complement strand
GGAGCGGGCGTTGAGGGAGGCGGTGCGGTTCAGAAACGGCCACATCGGCACCGAGCACGTCCTGCTCGGGATCCTGCGCAACGAGGACGGGACGGCCGTCAGGATGCTGGCCCACATGGGCGTATCGCCGGAGGCGCTGGAGGACCTGCTGTGCGAGGCGCGCTGACGGGCGGCCGGCTAACCTCGCTCCATGCCTGCGCCAAATGTGAATCACGTATACATCGCCTGGTCTCTCTTGTCGAGAGAAGATCAGAGCGCCGCGCTCTAGCCGTCTTTGCTCCCCTCGAAAGCCTCGACGGTCGGTTCGATGCCTTTCGCGCCGACGACCTCCTTCCAGGCATCGAAACCGTGTTGGAAGGCGACGATACCGGCCTCCGGGATCGCCAGCTCTATGGCTTCGAGCACCTCGCCCGCCGTGGCCCCGGCCTCAAGCGCGGCGTTGACGTGGCTCTTTATGTGGCCCTTCTCCGAGCGCATCACCGTCAGGCTCAGGATGAAGAGTAACTCTTTCGTCTTGCGGTCCAGGAGCCTTTCCTTGAGATACACGGCTTCGATCAGGCCGTTCAAAGCCCGGAGCGCCTCGAAGTCCTGTTCCGCCAAAACCTTGTGATAGTTGAGGACGTAGCCCCGCTGCTCCACCAACTCGTCCAGATACGCCCGGCGCTCATCCATGCTCGTCATGCTGTTCTCCTCTTCAGCTTCCTTCCGGTTCTTCGGGCTCGGGACGATGCACCTCCGGCGCGTGCCCCCGACGATACACCATAACCGTGCGCTCGAAGGTTATGACCGTCACGCCGTCCTGATTGAAGCCGGATGTTCTCACGGTGACGATGCCGACGTTCGGGCGGGAGGCGGATTCTCTGGCGGCGAGGACCTCGGAGCGAGAGTAGATCGTATCCCCCTCGAAGACCGGCGCTGGTAGCCGCACCGCGTCCCATCCCAGGTTGGCGAACACGTTCTGGGAAACGTCCGTCACGCTCTGGCCGGTCACGAGGGCCAGGGTGAAAGTCGAGTCCACGAGCGGCTTCCCGAACTCCGTCTGGGCGGCGTAGTGGTGGTCCACGTGTATAGGGGCCGTATTCTGCGTAAGAAGGGTGAACCACAGGTTGTCCGTGGTCGTCACGGTCCTCCCGAGTGGATGCTCGTAGACATCGCCCACCTCGAAATCCTCGAAGAAACGTCCCCGCCAGCCTCTCTTGACCGCCACGTCAGGCCCTCCTTCCGGGTCTCGGGCTCACCGCTACCACGGTAGCATCGCGGGCGCGGCGATACCCGCCGTTTGTTAGAATCCGGCTGCGAGCGGCGCTGGCGCGTCGGCATGAACCGTCGTGCGCCCGGTGGCCCAACTGGGCCGAAAATACGGGGTGAAAGGGACGATACATGGACGTAGCTGAACGCAAGGAGACGCTGGAGCACTTCGGGCTCGAGCACCTCGGCGCGGTACACGAGAACCTGCCGCCTGCCCGGCTTGTGGAGGCGGCGGTAAGAAGGCGGGAGGGTATGATTTCGGCCTCCGGAGCGCTCGCCGCCCGAACCGGCAAGCGCACGGGACGCTCCCCGAAGGACCGCTTCATCGTCGAGGACGACATTACCCGCGACCGGGTGGCGTGGGGCGCTGTCAACAAGCCCGTCTCGCCGGAGAAGTTCGGCCGCATACTCGGGCGGGCGATTTCCTACCTGGAGAACCTCGATGAGGTCTACGTGGTGGACGCTTACGCCGGGGCAGACCCCCGCTACAGCCTCAACGTGCAGGTGATGACCGAGCTCGCGTGGCACGCCCTCTTCGCCCGCCAGCTTTTCCGGCGCCCGCCGCGCGAGGACCTCAGCGCCTTCGAGCCTGAGTGGACCGTAATCAGCGTCCCCGGCTTCTTGACAGATCCCGAGGAGGACGGCACCGAATCCGAGACGTTCGTCGCCCTGGACTTCTCCCACAGGCTCGTCCTTGCGTGTGGCTCGGGCTACGCCGGTGAGATGAAGAAGGGCATCTTCACCGTCATGAACTTCGTCCTGCCCACCGAGCACGGCGTCCTCCCCATGCATTGCTCCGCCAACGCCTCCGCCGAGGATGCGGAAGAAGAGGGGAGCAAGGTCGCTCTGTACTTCGGGCTCTCGGGGACGGGGAAGACGACGCTCTCCACCGACGACACGCGGCGCATCATCGGCGACGACGAGCACGGCTGGACGAACAGGGGCGTCTTCAACTTCGAGGGCGGCTCGTACGCCAAGACCATAGACCTCAGCCGCGAGAACGAGCCCCAGATCTGGGACGCCATCCGTTTCGGGGCCGTTCTGGAGAACGTGATCGTAGACCGCAGGACCCGCGCCGTGGACTACACGGACGCCTCCCTGACGGAGAACACCAGGGTGGCCTATCCGTTGGATCACATCGAGAACTATGTCCCCTCCGGGCGCGGCTCCCACCCCGAGGCCATCTTCTTCCTATCGGCTGACGCTTTCGGCGTGCTGCCGCCCATAAGCGCCCTCACGCCCGAGCAGGCCGCCTACTACTTCCTCTCCGGCTACACTGCCAAGCTCGCCGGCACCGAGGCAGAGATGGAGTCCGAGGTGGAGGCGACGTTCTCGACGTGCTTCGGAGCGCCCTTCCTCCCGCTGCCTCCGACCACGTACTCGACCATGCTCTCTGAGAAGATGCGCGAGCACGGGACCCGCGCCTACCTCATAAACACCGGCTGGTCCGGCGGCCCCTTCGGTACCGGCGAGCGCATAGACCTCGCCCACACGCGCCGGATGGTCCGCGCCGCCATCGCGGGTGAGCTCGACGGCGTCGAGACGAACCCCGACCCCGTCTTCGGCCTGAACGTCCCCGTCGAAGTCCCCGGCGTCCCGTCGGAGATGCTCGACCCTCGCAACACCTGGCAGGATGGCGAAGCCTACGACGAGCAGGCGAAGAGCCTCGCCGCCCTCTTCCGGGATAACTTCCAGGAGTTCGAGGCCGACGTCTCGGAAGAAGTGAGGAACGCCGGACCTCGTTCCTGATCCCAACCGTACCCATAAGAGACCGTCCCCGTCCGGCGCGGGGACGGTCTTTCGCTTTCCTCACCCTATTCGGATCTCTCTCGACAGTCACGCGCCACGGTTTCCTACATCGTTGGAAAAATTGGACTCCTTATCTGTTTAGATCGAATCTAAACCGGGCAAGGGTTTTGGGCAGAAACATCGTTTTAGGGAAGGGGTGAAGAGAGAGACGGACGGGTCCGAGTTGTTTATAGGAACGCGGGTCAGATGGTGCAAGCATTCCGAAGAGGAGGAGCATGTTTCTACGGATAGACAAGTTGCAGATCGAACTTCCGAGGCCGGAGCAGGCTGATCCGGACGCGGCGGCGGCGGTTCAGGATCTCATGGGTGGGAAGTTCGGCGAGATGTCCACCGTGATGAACTACACTTACCAGTCATTCAACTTCAGGGGCAAGAGCAAGATCCGCCCTTACTACGACCTCGTCGCCAACATCGCCGCCGAGGAGATGGGCCACA
>JACCTS010000442.1 GCA_013812245.1 Rubrobacter sp. | reverse complement strand
TCGTCACCGGCGTCGGGCGTCGTCGGGGGATCGGGTCGGCGATCTGCCGCTCTCTCGCAGCCCGCGGCGCCGATATCGTCCTTTCCCACTGGAAAGCCTACGACCGCGAGATGCCGTGGGCGACGGACGAAGAAGAGCCCGAAATATTCGTCGAAGAACTACGTGCCGCGGGCGTCCGGGCGGAGAGTATCGAGATGGACCTCTCCCTGCCTGAGTCTCCGGAGCGTCTCCTCGACACGGCGGAAGACAGACTCGGACGGCCCTCCATCCTCGTCAACAACGCCGCCCATTCGACCCGCGATGGCTACGAGTCGCTGGACGCGGAAATCCTCGATGCCCACTACGCCGTCAACGTGCGGGCGACGGTGCTGCTCTCCGTCCTCTTCACCCGGCGCTTCGAGGCTGGCTCCGGAGGCAGGATCGTCAATTTCACTTCCGGGCAATCACTCGGCCCTATGACCGGAGAGCTTGCGTACGCCTCGACAAAAGGCGCAATCGAGGCGTTCACCCGCACCCTCGCCGCCGAAGTCGGACACAAAGGCATCACGGTAAACGCCGTAAATCCCGGTCCCACGGACACCGGCTGGATGTCCGAAGAGGTGAAGAGGGAAATCTCGCCGAGGTTCCCGCCCGGACGCATCGGTCAACCAGAGGATGCGGCGCGGCTCGTGGCCTTCCTGGCGAGTGACGAGGCGCAGTGGATCACGGGCCAGATCATCAACTCCGAGGGCGGCTTCCTGCGGCAATAGGGCAATAGTTGGCGCGGGAGTCGGGGATCGAAGAACATGGCCCACACTGATGCGGCAACCCTCGATTTCCGGAGTGGTGGGTTATCATGGCGGGATGGAACCCGCCGGACGTTTCCTGAAGCTCTTGCAGCGCCGCGAGGCGAGGACGCTCTTTGATGAGGACCAGGAGCTAGATGCTCCGGCACGGGGACCACTCTTCCCACGTCCGATCTTCCGCTTCTTGCTGATGATCTTCGGCTTCTCACTAGTGCTCGCCGCGGATTGGTTGGGGCTCTTGCTCCTGAACTCGCAAGGCGTCATCGCATGGATGGGGCCCTTGAACGCCCTCCGTACCACGGCCGTCCTTATGGGTGGCGTGGCAGTACCTTCGGCGCTGCTCATGGCCCACTACCGCTGCGTCTACTCCTACATCTCCGAGGAGAACGTCTTCTTCGCCATCACGTTCTCCCTCTCCTTCCTACTCGGTTCGCCTTGCGCTCTCGTCGGCGTATTCGCGTAGGGTATCCGGCCGGATCTCTGGCCCACGGGCCGCAGCGCGAACCGCGCCGGGCCGCTATCCTTTCGCCATGAGGTTCGAGCGCGAGCTATCCGTCCCCAACGAGGTCTTCGCCGCGAGCGGCAAACCCTTCTCCCTCTACAGGCCGGTGCTTGACGAGATGGAGCGGATGGGCGCGGGGGAGTGGAACCAGAGAACGAAACGAGCCCACGAGCGTTTGCTGGAGACGCAGCGCGGCCTCGGCATCACCGGCGCGGACAAGACACATCCGACGGATTACGTACCCCGTATCATTCCGGCCCCGGACTGGGCCGTCATCGAGAGAGGACTCACCCAGCGGATGCTTGCCATCAACGAGTTCCTGCGCCGTCTGGAGGCGGGCAAGGACGAGGTCGTTCCAAAGGAGATCATAGAGAGCAGTACCCTCTACGACCCTGCGATCCCCGACGGCTTCGGGAGCGTGCCAAACCGGCAGATGGGCTTCGATCTCGTCGCCGTGGAACGCGACGCCGTGGCGGGCGGAGAAGCAGGCGGCCTGGAGTACGTAATCATCGAGGACAACGCCAAGATGCCCGTCGGCATCGAACCCATGAGCCTGATGCGCGAAAGCACCGCCGGAGTGCTCCCCGACTCGTACGCATCCCTTGGGGTGCGCCCGCTCGACGGTCTGATGCGGCGCTTCGGCGAGGTGATACGGGCCTCCTCCCCGGTCGCCGACCCGACCCTCGCCATCCTCTCGACCGGACCCGACGACCAGTACTACCTCGACCACAACGTCTTCGCCCGCGAGCTTGACGCCATCCTGGCCGAGCGGCACGAGGTGGAGCTGGATCGCGACGGCTTCCTCATACACAAGAAGAGCGGACGCCGCATAGACATCATCTACGAGCGCATCGAGAGCGGCAGGATCTACGATGACCTCCCCAGCCTCGTCGAGGCGCAGGCCGCTGGCAAGGTCCACGCAGTTTTCGCGCCCAACCTCGGCATCGCTGACGACAAGGGTGTCTACGCTTTCATTCCCGAGATGATCCGAACCTATCTTGGCGAGGAACCTGTCCTCCAGAACGTCGAGACATTCTCGCTGGCCGTCGAGGAGGATCGCCGCTACGTCATGGACCATTTCGGAGATCTCGTCGTCAAGAGCCGTAGCGGGTGGGGCGGGAAAGACGTCATGATCGGCCCCGAAGAGACGGAGGAGTCCGTCGAGGAGTTTCGCCGGCAGGTCGAGGATAATCCCGTCGAGTACATCGCCCAGAAGGTAGTGGAGTTCTCCACCCACGTACTCTGCGACACGGAGGACGGCGAGTTCGTGTTCCGCGACTCCCACGC
>JACCTS010000437.1 GCA_013812245.1 Rubrobacter sp. | reverse complement strand
CCCCATTCCGCCGGGCTCTTCCACCTCGCCATCCTCTACCCCGAACGGCGAGACCTCGCACTCGCCCTCGAGTGGCTCCTCGAGTCCAACTACCCTATCGATGGGGCCTCAGACCACGGCGTCTCCGAGGCGCTGTACCTGAAGGATCCTGACGGCAACGGCGTCGAGCTTTATTGCGACCGGCCACACGCCGAGTGGCCGCGCACCCAAGGAGGCGGGCTCGCCATGGTCACCGGGCCCCTCGACGTCGATGGACTACTTGCGGAGCTCGACAACGAATAGCCGGGCTAAGCGAACGGCCATGGCCCGGTCGTTCCTGTGGACATCGAAGGCGGCGGGCATAGAATAAGGGCGTGGGACTCGAAGGCGTAGGAAAGTTGTTGATCGGAGGTGCGGTCGTGCTGCTCGTGCTCGGCGGACTGCTCTTTTTGCTCGGTCGCTTCGGGGTAGACCGGCTGCCTGGCGACCTGGTATTCAGGCGCGGCGACTTCACCCTCTACTTCCCGATAGGGCTCATGATCTTGCTCTCCGTCGTCGGCACGATCGTCCTGAACATCGTCTTTCGCCGCTAGGGTGCTCTCTTCCGAGCTCGACTACCAGCTTCCCGAAGATCTCATCGCCCAGAGCCCCGTCGAACCGCGCGATGCCTCGCGCCTGATGGTCGTAGACGTCCGGCGCGGCACAATAGCCCACCACACCTTCAGGGACCTGCCACGGTTCCTGCTGCCCGGCGATGCGCTCGTCCTGAACGAGACGAAAGTGTTCCCTGCCCGGGTGAAGGCGAACAAGCCGACCGGTGGCGAGGTCGAGCTGCTCTTTCTCCGGGATATGGGGCCGGATCACGGCGGAGCATGGGATGTCCTCGCCAGGCCGAGTAAACGCCTCAGTCCCGGACTCTGGCTTACGGCCGGTGGGGATCGGCTCGAGTTGGTCGAGAGCCTCGGAGACGGACACTGGGCTGTCTTTGCCCCTGACGTACCCGGCATGCTGGAGCGCAGGGGCAGGATGCCACTCCCGCCTTACATCAGTCCTACGCCCGAAACAGAGACCCGCTACCAGACCGTGTACGCGCGCAACGAAGGTTCGGCCGCCGCACCCACGGCCGGCTTTCACTTTACGGGTCGGGTTCTCGAGGATGCAGAGCGGGCAGGGGCCAGGATCGCCAGGATCACGTTGCACATCGGGGTAGGGACCTTCATGCCCGTGAGGACCGAGAGGCTCGAAGACCACAGGATGCACTCCGAGCACTACAGCGTGCCGCTGGATGCGGCGCAGACCGTGCAGCGGGCGCGGCGGGTGGTTGCGGCTGGCACCACAGCAGCCCGCGCGCTCGAGACGTGGTCGGCGAACGGCGAGGCGGAAGGGGAGTCGGAGCTCTTCGTGTTTCCCGGCTACCGCTGGTTGGGCGTAGACACGTTGCTGACGAACTTCCACCTGCCGCGCTCGACGCTGCTGGCGATGGTCATGAGCTTCGGGGGCGAGGAGCTGGTGAGAGAAGCCTACAGGACGGCGGTAAAGGAACGCTATCGATTCTATTCTTTCGGAGATGCGATGCTCCTTCTCGACGGCGGACGGCGGCAGTAGGCGCTCCTGTCTCAATAGAGGTAGACGCTCGCGACGGTGAGGCGCGCGCCGGTGTTCTGAGGACGCCCCGCGGGCAGGTAGAGACGCCGGCCTTCATGCCTGTCGGGACCAAGGGCACCGTCAAGGGACTCACCCCTGGGGACCTGCGGGAAGTCGGTGCCGGTATCGTGCTCGGCAACACGTATCATCTTTACCTGAGACCAGGGTCGGACCTCATCCAAGAGTCCGGTGGGCTTCACGCCTTTATGGGCTGGGAAGGTCCGATCCTCACCGACTCGGGCGGCTACCAGGTCTTCTCGCTGGCCCAGACGCGGCGCATCTCGGAGGAGGGAGTCGAGTTCGCATCGGTCTACGACGGCTCGCCGCACATGTTCACCCCTGAGCTGACGACTAGGGCTCAGGAGGATCTCGGGTCGGACGTGGCTATGGTCCTGGACGAGTGTCCGCCGGCCAATGCCAGCCGCGATTACCACGAGGATTCGCTGCGGCGGACCGCGCGATGGGCGGGGCGGAGCAAGGAGGCGCACGAGAAGAGAGATCAGGCGCTCTTCGGGATCGTGCAGGGCGGACTTTACCCCGACCTCAGGGAGGAGAGCCTCGCGCGGACGGTCGAGATCGGGTTCGACGGCTACGCTGTGGGGGGCCTCTCGGTAGGTGAGTCGCGGGAGGAGATGCTGAAGACGTTGGCCCTCACTGCGCTCAGGCTACCCGCCGGCAAGCCGAGGTACTTCATGGGGATCGGGGACCCAGTCGGCATCCTGCAGGTCATAGCGCTCGGGGTGGATATGTTCGACTGCGTGCTCCCGACACGACTCGCCCGCC
>JACCTS010000429.1 GCA_013812245.1 Rubrobacter sp. | reverse complement strand
AACATCATGGAGGTTGTGACCGACCCGGACTGTGCGGAGACGTCCCTGATCTGGCGCTTGATGAACCTTTGCTGCTCGCTGCCCCGGGGGAACTCGCCGTAGAGCCTCTGGAGACGTCCGCGCTCCTCGTCCAGTTCTTGCGATAGGGTGCTGAGATCGTCCAGAGACGCCCCATCGAGACCCCGCTCGAACTCCTCCTCTTCGGCCGACCTTGCCCACGACAGCGAGAGATCCGCCAGGTCCCAGTCCCTCTTCGCGGGACCCTCGCCACCGAGCAACGCCTCGGACTCCAGGTCCAGCGCCCGGGCCAGCTTGCGGATGGTGCCAAAGTGAGGGCGTCCGATCCTCCCGCCTTCGATGCCGGATACCGTCGTCGGACTCACCCCAGCCCTCCCGGCCAGCTCGCCCTGCGTCCACATCCTCCGGCGCCGAAAGCCCCGCAACCGCTCCCCGATCTCCACTCCTCTCAGCTCCTCACCTCGCATCTTCCCAGTATATCCGAAACTGTATGAAAAACACAATTTATGCCAGTTTTACATGCGCAATCAGGAAAAACTGTCAAAAATCTGTTGACAAATTGTTTTCGGCGGCGTAAAATGCGGGCGTAAAGTGTAGGGGCTTCACGTGGGAGCCGAGGAGAGAAGGAGGTAGAAGGATGACGCTCAGTCCGTTGCGGGGACGCGGGTTCTACGACTTGCAGAGCGAGATGAACCGCATGTTCGATGACATGTTCGGTAGCCTGATGCGCCGGCCAGCGGGACAGCAGAGAGGTCAGGCTGCGGAGTGGGCTCCTTCGATGGACGTGCTCCAGAAGGATGGGGACCTGGTCGTGCGGGCGGAATTGCCCGGGGTGAAGCTGGACGACGTCAACATAACGGTCCAGGACAACCTGCTGACCATCTCCGGTGAGCGCAAGACCGAGCAGGAGGAGGAGCGGGCCGGGTACTACGTGCGGGAGCGCAGGTACGGCTCCTTCCGCCGGAGCATGCAGTTGCCGGAGGGTGTCGCCGAGGAGAACATCCGGGCCCGCTTCGTGGACGGCGTCCTGGAGGTGACCCTCGAAGGGGCCGCCACGGTCAGGGAGCCCCGTCGAATCGAGATCGAAGGCTCCGACGGCGAGGACTCCGGCGGCGAGGACTCCGGCAGCTAGGGCTCCGAGCCCACGTCCCGGCCACCGGACGGCGTGATCTCACGCCGTCCGGTATTTTGTTTCTGCGTCTCGGATGGCTACGCGAGAAGGAGGCGAATGGCTTATTCTCCGGAGGTCACGCATCTCTCCTGGGGACGGCTGGAGGTGGAAGGCGAAGAAAGTCCCCTCAAGGACGCCAAGCTCTTTCCGGGTGGCGTGAGAGCCTGGGACTGGAACGAGACCGGCACCCGCCACGAGCCGGGCATCCAGCCGGCGGACGTGGAGGAGCTGCTGGAGCACGAGGCCACCGTGGTGATCCTGTCGAAAGGCTTCCACGAAAGGTTGCGGGTGACGGAGGATACCTTACGGACGCTGAAAGACAGGGGAATCGCCGTGTACGTGGAGGAAACGGAGGAGGCCGTCCGGCTCTACAACGAGCTCGGGAAGACCGAGAAGGCCGGGGCGCTAATTCACTCGACCTGCTGAGGTGGGTGTCCGGAGAACCCTCGGGGCAAAAATGCGGGCCGGTGAAGCCGCTCCTGAGAGCTGGCGATCACCGGCCCGGTCCGCGGGTCTCGCCCGCGAACGGCTGTTGACTGGCTAGTCCATTGGACCCTTTCCTCCTACCCGAGGTACAACAACCGAACATATGTTACCATCCCCCGTCCGCGCCGCGCCACATTCGGCACTACATCTTTCGGGCCATTGTTTCGACACTCAGGTTTCCGGTTGCGCCGGGGGCGTCTGGGTAACTATTGTCCTAAGATGAACGCATTGGGACGAGTGTGGACGAGCAGAGGAGGCAAGGGATGAGTGAACAGCGGCAGCAGACCCGCAGCCCGCTCCTGAGTGATCACGGCGTCACCAGGATCTCGGACACCGTCGTGACCCAGATAGCGGGCATGGCCGCCGGGGAGGTGCCCGGGGTCCACATGGGTGGCAGCGCTTCCCGGACCGCCGGGGGATTCGTGGACCGGCTGACGGGCTCCTCGGGCCAGAAGCGCGGCGTTTCAGTCGAGGTCGGCAGCACAGAGGTCGCCATGGACCTGACGATGGGCATAGACTACGGCCGGAACATCCGGGAGGCCGCCGGGGAGGTGCGGCGCAGGATAGTGGACCAGGTCGAGACCATGACCGGGCTCTCCGTCACGGAGCTGAACGTTGTTATCGGCGACATCGTCTTCCCCGAAGACGAAGGATACGTGTCTTCGAGCGCCAGGCAGATACCGGCCGGTGAGGAAACCGCCGAGATCCGAACCGACCAGGACGAGACCAGGGACCATTCCCGCTCCGAAGAGTAGCCGGTAGCCGAAGAGCACTCTTCGCTGTGGCGACGGACCTTCTTGAGCCCGACCTGCGCCTGATCTTCTGCGGCTACAATCCATCTCTCCGGTCGGCGGTGGACGGGCGCCACTACGCTCATCCCGGCAACCGCTTCTGGCGGGTCCTCTTCGCCGCTGGAATAACCGATCGTCTCTACGCGCCGGAGGAAGACGAAGCGTTGCTGGAGCGGGGCATCGGCTTCACCAACCTCTGCTCACGGCCGACGCGCCGGGCCGACGAGCTTTCGCGCGAGGAGATCCAGGCCGGAGCCCACGAACTACGCGCCATGCTGGAACGTTTCCGCCCCGCCGCCGTCGCCTACACCGGCATTGGCGTGTATCGCTGGTTCCGCGCCACCTCGAAAGTGGGTTGGGGCGTGCAACCCGAGCCTGCCGTCCCCAGCGTGACCGACGTGGTCGTGCCTTCGCCCTCGGGGCTGAACCGGATGCGCTTCGAGGAACTGGTCGAGCACTACCGGGCGCTCGTGCCTTTCGTCGCATAGCGGTTACGACTGGGGAGAATACAATCCCAACAACAGAGAGGAGAATGTAGGATTTGGGCATCAAATATGTACCGTCGGGTGAGGGAGGGTCATTCTGGGTGGGAGACAAAGAATTCGTCACCCTCAAGACGACGGGAGAAGATACAGGCGGAACCTATGGCCTTGCGGAGCTGGTCGCGTTGCCGGGGGGAGA
>JACCTS010000428.1 GCA_013812245.1 Rubrobacter sp. | reverse complement strand
TGGGCATCGTGGTGGACATGATGCGCCTCTCTGAGCACGCCGATACCTACGTTCTCGTCTCCGGCGACGGGGACTACGTGGAGGCCGTGGAGTACCTCCAGAGCGAGAAGGGCATCCGCGTCGAGGTTGTGAGCGCCGGACAGTGCACTTCCCAGGCCCTACTCGATGTCTGCGACTCGCACACGGACCTCGCCGACATTCCGGATTTGTTCAGGGAGAAGGCGGCGGGTTACAGGCATCAGGTTTCAGGCGCATCCACCGAAGCCTGAACCTGTTCCCGGAGGCCTGCGGAAACCTTCGGCGTCCGTCCCCCGAAACTCTATTCGCTTGAAAGAACCGGCGACTGAAGTCCACAGCCTACGATTCTCCCAGTACCCTGACCTCAGCCTCCAGTTCGACGCCGAGCTTCTCCCGAACCGTCTCTTTTACCAGCTCGATGAGCGCCAGGGCATCTTGGGCGGTGCCGCCGCCGAGGTTGACGAGGTAGTTTGCGTGTACGGGAGAGACCTCCAGCTGCCCGATCCTCGTGCCTTTGAGGCCGGCTGCCTCTATGACGCGTCCGGGGAAGTCCCCCTCCGGACGCTTGAAGGTGGAGCCGCAACTCGGCCGGTTGGGGGAGCCGTTCATGCGCTGAGCGCGGAACTCCTTTACGCGGCCCTTGAGCTCCACCGGGTCGCCTGGCTCCAGGGTGTATCCGGCGCGGAGCACCGTCCAACCGGGGCGTTCGTGCAGGATGCTGCGACGGTACGAGAGCTCCAGATCCTCGTTCGGCATCCTGACGACCTCTCCGTCGCGGAAAACGTCGGCCCAGTCGAGGACTTCGACGGTCTCGCTACCATAGGCGCCGGCGTTCATGTACACGGCTCCGCCGACGGTGCCGGGGATGCCGGTGGCGAACTCCAGGCCGGCCAGGCCACGCGCGGCGGTGGTGTTGGCGAGGACCGGGTAGAGGACACCAGCGTCGGCGACGACGCGATTCCCGTCGAACTCCACGCCGGTGAGAGCTTTGGCGAGCCTGATGGTGAGGCCGCGCACGCCCCCGTCCCTCACGAGGACGTTGGTGCCGCCCCCGAGGATGGTGACGGGCACGCCGTGCTCTTTGGCCTTTTTCACGGCGGAGATCACACCTTCGGCGCAGCGAGGCTCGAGCAGCGCGTCGGCGGGACCGCCTATCTTCCAGGCCGTGTAGCGTCGGAGGGGTTCATCGAGCTTGGCCGCAGGGAAGAGTTCCTGTAGAGTGCCCGTGTGCATGGTGGTGAATATAGATCACGGCCGGACGGCCTGCACAGTACCCGCGGCGCCAGGTCGAACGATGGCTTGACGCTGGCGGAGATCCGGGATCAGGTCCGGCGGCTCAAGAGGGCCAAGGGCTTCGACATCACCCTGGATCAACGGCTGGCGTACCTGACCGCCGAGGTGGGAGAGGTGGCGGCGGAGACGCTGAAGCTCTCCCGCGACAGCGACCGGGACGTTGGTGAGATGGACGCCAGGGAAAGAGAAGCCATGGTGGAGGCCCTTGGCATGGAGGTCTAAGACGTGATCTGGAACCTCCTAGATCTGGCGGAGATGGCCGGCGTGGACGTGGAGGAAGCATTCCGCAAGAAGGCGTACCTGAACGAAAACAGGGAATGGTGAAGAGACGATGAAAGCAATGGCGCTGGCGGCGGGCAAGGGCACCCGGTTGTTCCCGCTGACCGGCGAGGTACCCAAGCCGATGGCCCCCGTGGTGGACACCCCGATCATCGAGCACATCTTCGAGCTCCTGGCGGGGCACGGCTTCGACGAGGTTCACGTGAACGTGTTCTACCTAGCCGACGCGCTGCTCGGCGCCTACGGCGAGGAGTCACAGATAAACGGCATGAAAGTCCACCTCGAACGGGAGGAGCAACTGCTCGGAACGGCCGGCGGCGTCCGGCGGCTGGCCGACAGGTTCGACGACACCTTCGTCGTGGTGTCGGGCGACGCCCTGACGGACGTGGACCTCGGAGAGCTGGTCGCTTTCCACAAAGAGAAGGGCGCCCTGGCGACCATCGCGCTGCACCGGGTCTTCGACACCTCGGAGTTCGGGGTGGTGGAGGTGGATGAGGAGGGAAACATCCTGGGTTTCCAGGAGAAGCCCAACCCGAGGGATGCGATCAGCACGCTCGCCAACACCGGCATCTACGTCTTCGAGCCGCGCGTCCTGGAGTACGTTCCAGAAGGGACTTTCTTCGACTTCGCGCAGGACGTGTTCCCGAAATTTCTGGAGAACGAGGAACGGTTCGTCGGCTACCAGGGGGACTTCTACTGGTCAGACATCGGAACGCTTCAGGCTTACCGGGAGGCCCAGTACGACGTGCTATCTGGAAGGGTGCGGGTGAAGATCCCAGGCGAGAAGCGCGGTGAGTCGCTGTGGGTCGGGGAGGACGCCCAGATCCACCCTTCCGCCAGCCTGGAAGGCCACGTGCTGGTGGGCCGCGACGCGGTGATCGGAAGGGACGTCACGCTCGCGGGCGATGTGACGGTTGGGAGCGACTGTTGGATCCGCCCGAACGCCACCATCAAGAGCAGCATCCTGCTGCCCGGCGCCAGCGTGGGCGACGGCGCGTATCTTGAAGACTGCATCGTCGGACACGGCTACGACGTGCGGCCAAGAGAGACCATCCGGGGCGGCGCCCTGATCCGACGCTAGTCCGCCCCGAGTCGTCAGAAGAACTCAGTGCGCTAATTGGGGCGCCAGGTTGGAGGATGGTCTCGGATACCTTGTCCCTGCAGCACCACGACTCTGGACAGATGGCCGAAGTGGAAGCCCGGTCTCATCTATCCGCCAGCCTTCTGACAACGAATCCGGGTGAGGGTTCGTCTGCTTTTGTAATGCGGAAGTTGGGAGGACAAGCTCGCATACGAGATCAAGGCGATCACCCGGATTTCGTATGATTCTCAAGTCTTACATCCGCAGATCATCGAGAAATTCCGAAGGAGAGTCTCCGCTCGTCACGAGCAAATAATCCCTTACGCGAGTACAGGCGACGTAGAGTAAGTGACGCTCCGTGTCGTAAACCTCGGCCAGATCCGCGTCGTCGGCTACCGTCTCGATCCGGTTTTGCGAGGGAATCACCTCATCGTCGCAGGCCATCACGACGACAGCTCGGAACTCCATCCCCTTCGCGAGGTGCATCGTGCTGAGCGAGACGTGTCTGCTGCTGGTCTCGATGTTTTCGTCCAGGATCTTGTAAGAGAGCCCGGCATCTTCGGCGGCGCTGCGGGTGCGGTCCATCTCCGATGCCGAACGGACGAAAATGCCCATTTCGTGTGGCATGACACCCGCTTTTCGGAGGCTCACAGCCTGTTTCACAGTAGTTGACCCACCGGACGGTATCCGGCATGCTCGAAGAAGCCCCTGGCATCTGCGGCGCTGACCGCGGATAGCGCCGCACCTACCGCTTCTACCAGAGCCTCTTTGCT
>JACCTS010000426.1 GCA_013812245.1 Rubrobacter sp. | reverse complement strand
AACTTCGTGAACACCCCGGCGCTCGCCAGGGAGCGGGGTCTGCGGGTCGAGACCGCGCGGGTGCCAGAGAGCGCGGACTACACCAGCCTGGTCGTGCTGCGGCTGTCGAGCGCGGAGGAGGAGAGCGTGGTGAGCGGGACGCTCTTCGGTCCCCGGATGCAGCCGCGTCTGATCGGCGCCCTGGGCTTCGACCTGGACATCGTCCCGGAGAAGCACATGCTCTTCATCCGCAACGAGGATGTGCCAGGCATGATCGGACGCCTCGGCACCATCCTCGGCGAGCACGGCATAAACATCGGCAACATGGCCGTCGGGCGTGGCGATCCCGGTTCCCGGGCGGCGATGGCTGTCACCGTGGACGAACCCGTATCGCAGGAGGTCATAGAGACTCTGCTCTCGACGCCCGGCTTCACCGACGCCCGCGCCGTTACCCTATAGGAGTTCAGGAGCCGACCATGACCGAAAGTCTCGAAGATATCCTGAAGCGCTACCGGCCCTACGGTCCGACTTACGTCCCCGGAGACAAGGCTCCCTATTCCGGCACCTTCATCTGCGATCGTGGGACCATGCTCTCCCCGGTTCGCGTCCAACTCGCCAAAGGCGAGGAGTTCCCGGAGGCCGAGGGACTCAGCGGGCACACCCTCTGGCGCGAGACGAACATACAGGCGTAGAGACTTTCCGTTTCAGGCTTCGTGGCCGCGGACGGTAGCCAGCGTGCTCTGAAAGCCGGCAACGCTACTGGCGGACTCTAATACAATCTTCCCGCAGCTGGAATGTGAAGCCTTCTGGAAAGGGGAGCCTCGGTGAGGCTGGTGGAGTTCTACTTCGATCTGGTGAGCCCGTATTCGTATGTGGCGCACGCGGAGATCGGGCGTTTGTGCGAGGCGGCAGACGCCGAGTTGGTCTTGAGGCCGATGCTTCTCGGGGCGGTCCTCAACGAGACTGGCGGACGGGCGGCGGTGGAAGTACCGGCCAAGCACCGCTACATGCTGCGGGATCTCGGCCTGCTCGCGGAGAGCCAGGGGACGCCGCTGCGCTTCCCTGATCCGTTCCCCTTCCGAACCCTGAAGACCATGCGGGCTGCGTTGTTGCTTCGGGAGCGGGACCGTATGGCCGATTTCGTGGACGAGGCGTTCTCCCTTTACTGGGCCGAAGGCTGGGCACCGAAGGGTATGCAGGAGAGCGATGAGAACGAACCAATAGCCGAGGTCGCGCGCAGGATCGGTGTGGACTCAGACGAAGTCCTCGAAGGCGCCTCGCAAGCGTCGGCCAAAGAGGCTCTCAGGGCGGCGACCGCGGAGGCGCTGGAACGCGGCGTCTTCGGTGCGCCGACGTTCTTCGTGGGTGACGAGATGTTCTGGGGCAACGACCGGATGCGATTCGTCGAGGAGGCCCTCGAAAGAGGCTGAACTAGCGAGCCTCGGCCTCTATTATTCCATCAGCGACCTTTAGTAAGTCCGAGCCCATTACATCCGGTGGTTCGACCAGCGGATCGAAGACCATCCCCGGCCTGGCGACGAACGCGGCGGCGCACCCGGCTCGCAGCGCGCCCGCTACGTCCCACGCGTGGGCCGCGATGAGCCGAACCCCGTTAACGTCCACGCCCAGGCTCTCCGCCGCCATGTGGTATGGCTCGGGCGCGGGCTTGAGGCGTTGGACGGTATCCGCGGAGAGTGTCTGCTCGAAGTAACCGGCGAGGCCGGAGTATTCTAGCTGGGCTTCGGCCACCTGTTGGGTGGAGTTGGTGAGGGCTGCGAGCCGGAAACCGGCGTCCTCTAGCCGGCGCAGGCCTTCCTCGACCTCAGGGTGGGGTGGGAGTTCGCGCATCCCGGAGAGGATGTGCTGGCGATCTTCGTCGGAGAGATCCACGCCCCGGCGCTCGGACACCATCCCGAGTGCTGCTCCTCCGAGGGTTCCGAAGTCAGAGTACACGCCTGTGATGGTGGCGACAAAGGCGTTCTGGAGCATCTGCGGGAACCACTCCCGGCGGACGGATGAGTCGCCGAAGACGCGCTCGAAGCGCGGGTCGAGTGCGGAGAGGTCCAGCAGGGTCTCGTTTACGTCGAACGCGCAGGCTCGCGGCACGTCGGGCTCCTTCCGTAGTTTGCGGCGGATTATACGCGCAGATCGGTGGGTAAATTTGAGGCGGCGTTTCCGAGGAGAAGGGCGTTGCATGGTCAAGGTCGGATACTTTCTGTCTTGCGAGGAGTTCGGGCCGCGGGAGTTGCTGCGCCAGGGGTGGATGGCCGAGGAGGCCGGGTTCGATGCGCTCTGGATCTCGGACCACTACCATCCGTGGGTCGAGGCCCAGGGCCAGAGCCCGTTTGTGTGGTCGGTGATCGGGGGCCTCTCCCAGGTGACGCAGAGGGTTCCCGTCTACACCGCCGTGACCTGCCCGACAATGCGCATCCACCCGGCCATACTGGCCC
>JACCTS010000346.1 GCA_013812245.1 Rubrobacter sp. | reverse complement strand
GTTCACGATCGGCGGCCGAGCAGCCTCCTCCATAGCGGACGACGGCCTAGACCGTCCGACGGCCTTTGCGGTAGCCCGCCGAGCCTGGGGAGGCCGTGCTCCTCACGGACGGCGTCACGCCCGCGCATGACCATCGCGTCCGACTCCCAGCCCTCGCCGACCTCGGTTCGGATTTGCTCTTTGATGATGGCGAGTCCTGCCTTATCCACGCCTCCGAGCCGGGCGGCCTCGTACTTGACGCCCAGCAGAACGAAGTCCCTGTCGGTCATAGCTTCTTCACGCCGATCTCGTCGCCCTCAGGCGCCAGATTTTTGGCAGCGTTCCCGATACGGGACGAGTAGTAGACAGGAGGAAACCTCGCCGTAATGTCCGGGACGCATAGGCCGACCAAAGCCGACGGGTGAACGCCCTCCTCGAACTGGCCCTCGCGTCATCCCTGTCCGGGTAGACCGGCCGTCAAGACCGGGCCACCGCTACGGCCTCGACTTCGATCAAGAACTCGTCTCGGATGAGTCGTCGCACCTCGACGGCAGTGCTCGCCGGCGGCCTATCGGTGTCGACGTACTCGTCGCGCACCGCGCGCACCACGCCCATCCGGGAGATGTCCGTGAGGTAGAAGCCTAGCTTCACGACGTCGCTGAAGGTTGCGCCCGCGGCCCCGAGCGCCACCTCGATGTTCTCGAACACCCGGCGGGCTTGGGTCTCCAGGTCGCCCTCGCCGACGACCCCGCCGGAGCGGTCCAAGGCGACCTGGCCGGAGACGTGGATCGTGCGGCCGCCGGTCACATCCGCCACGTGGGAGTAACCGGGGGTGGGCGGCAACTCGGGCGGGCTAAAGAGACGCACGTTCGTATCGTCGGTGGTCAAGGCTTCCTCCTGTGTAGGGTACGCGATGCTACGGTCATGAGCAGCCCCCCCGCCCGGCCTGCGGTCAAAGAGGCTGAAGCGAAGGGTGGTCCGCAAGCCGCCGTCAGCGTTGGTCGTGCTATAGATCCCGGACATTACGGCGAGGTTTCGACACGAGGACGTCACGGCTACTTCAGGCCCCCGAAGCTTCCTCGGCCCCCACGCGGCGTTCCTTCTTGAGCTCCAGCCTGGCGACGGCGGCGCGGTGGACCTCGTCGGGGCCGTCGGCGAGGCGCAGGGTGCGGGCATTCGTCCAGAAGTAGGCCAGCGGGAAGTCATCCGAGACACCGGCGCCGCCGTGGGCCTGGATCGCTCTATCCAGTACCTTCAACGCCACGTTCGGGGCGACGACCTTTATCATGGCGATCTCGGCGCGGGCTTCCTTGTTGCCCATCGTGTCCATCATGTGCGCGGCCTTGAGGGTAAGGAGGCGGGCCTGCTCTATCTCGATGCGGGAGTCGGCGATCCACTCCATTATTACGCCCTGCTCCGCGAGTGGCTTGCCGAACGCCTCGCGCTCCTTGACCCGCTCGCGCATCATCTCGATGGCCCGCTCCGCTACCCCGATGAGCCTCATGCAGTGGTGGATGCGTCCAGGCCCCAGCCTACCCTGCGCAATGGCGAAGCCTTTGCCTTCGTCCCAGATCATGTTCTCCGCGGGAACACGGGTGTTCTCGAAAGATATCTCCGCGTGACCGTGCGGCGCGTCGTCGTAGCCGAAGACGGGGAGGGTGCGTTCTATCGTGACGCCCGGTGTGTCGAGGGGGACCAGAATCATGGATTGCTGCTCGTACCGCGTTGCTTCCAGGTCGGTCTTGCCCATCACGATAGCGATCTCGCATCGGGGGTCTCCCGCCCCCGTTGACCACCACTTGCGCCCGTTCACGATGTACTCGTCGCCGCCGGAGGTGCGCTCGATGCGCGCCCGGATGTTGGTCGCATCCGAGGAGGCCACGTCCGGCTCGGTCATAGCGAAGCAGGACCGGATCCGCCCGTCCAGAAGCGGCCTCAGCCACCGCTCCTTCTGCTTCTCTGAGCCGTAGCGGACCAGGACCTCCATGTTGCCCGTGTCCGGGGCGTTGCAGTTGAAGACCTCGGGGCCGATCGGGCTGCGTCCCATGACCTCGCAAAGCGGCGCGTACTCCAGGTTGGAAAGGCCCGCGCCGTACTCCGGCTCCGGCAGGAAGAGGTTCCACAGCCCGGCGGTCCGCGCCTCCGCCTTCAACTCGTCCATGATCGGGGGAATCTGCCACCGGCTTTCGGCGGACGCTAGCTGGTCCTCGTAGGTCTTCTCGTTCGGGTACACGTGTTTGTCCATGAACGCTTCGAGCCGTACCCGAAGCTCCAGGACTTTCTCCGAATGATCGAAGTTCAACGGGATCTCCTTCCCGGCGGATCGTCCGGGCGATTCTGGCACAGTGATCCGGCAGCCGCAACGGAGCAGGGAAATCAGGAGAGGCTGGGCATGTCTACCAGTCCTCCGAACTCTCATTTCGTCACCCGTTCGGAGGGGGAAGCCGAGACGAAACAGTTCCGTGCGGATGTCTCGTCTGCTGCGCCGAGACGTGCCTCAGATCGGATCGGAGGCAGATGCCGGAATTGGCGAGGGCGCTCCTATTCTCATGCAGGGATGCGGCGGTGTTCGGCGGTTGGCGGGACCCCACCGCGGCGACCGAAACCTACAGCTGGCCTCTCAGCAGGTGATCAAAACCTCCCGATTGAAAGAGGTTCCTGACGACCGCGAAGTTGCCTACCGGGCGATTGTCCACGAAGATGTACGGTGGCATCACCTTGCGGCGGATGGTATCCGAGAGTTCGGTCAGCAGATTCGGATCGCTGGTCGTGTCGACGATCTCGAACCGGTAGCCCTGATGCCTGAGAAACCGTTTGGCTCGCCAGCAACGGAAAGACCGGTTACGAGAGTAGAGGACTATGTCTCTCTGATACATGCCGTCTCACCTTCCTCGATAGCGTACTGGGAAGCATGTTCGCACGGCGGGGTAAGGCGGCACATCCCACAAATGAGTGATTTTTGTTGTTATTTGCAGTTGCTTGCGGCCACTATCGCACTTACTTTCTTCTCACAACTTTCCCGGCTTCTCTCGAAGCGAGGCTTGCGGAGATTCCTCTAGATCATCTTCGTGCCTGACCGACGCGGCCTCGTGGGTATCGGCTAACATGGGACGAGGAAACGTGGTGAAGTTGCACGAGCGGGTTCTGGTCGTCGAACCCGGTGAGGAGGTAGGGGATGGATCTCGGACTGCAAGGGAAGACCGCGCTGGTACTGGCGGCGAGCAAGGGCATCGGGCAGGCGATAGCGACAGAGCTCGCCGCGGAGGGTGCGAACGTCGTGATCTCCAGCCGCGACGAAGCCACGCTCGCCGCGACCGCCTCCGAGATCCACGAAGCGACCGGCGCCGAAGCCGCCTACTTCACCGCCGACGTGACGAGGGACGAGGATATTCGGGAACTTGTGGCACGGACGGTGGAACGATTCGATGGCCTGGACGCGCTGGTGACCAACACTGGCGGGCCGCCGCCCGGAACGTTCGAGGATTTCGGGGACGAAGCGTGGACGGGCGCGTTCGAGTTGACCCTGTTGAACATCGTCCGGGCGGTGCGGGCGGTCTTGCCGCACATGAGGAAACGGGGTGGCGGGCGCATCGTCAACGTCGCGTCCTCCTCCATCAAGCAGCCAA